>JAURNJ010000115.1 GCA_030830245.1 Novosphingobium sp.
CATGGCGCAGGCGCTGATCATCAACCTGCTGATGGCGGGCGCGCTAGCTAGCACCGTCTGGGGATGGGCCAAGGGCCAATATACCGCAGGGCAGCTTGTCTTCGTCCAGACCTATCTCGTCCAGCTGTTCCGCCCGCTCGACATGCTCGGCATGGTCTATCGCACGATCAACCAGGGGCTGATCGACATGGCGGCGATGTTCAAGTTGATCGATACCGAGATCGAAGTGAAGGACAGGCCCGGCGCGCCCGCGCTGGTGGTCAAGCGTCCCAGCCTCGCCTTCGACAATGTCGTGTTCGGATATGAGCAGGATCGCACCATCCTGCATGGTCTCTCGTTCGAGGTGCCCGCCGGCAACCAGTTCGCCGTGGTCGGCCCCTCCGGCGCGGGCAAGAGCACGATCGCGCGGCTCGTATTCCGCTTCTACGACCCATGGGAGGGCCGGATCCTGATCGACGGGCAGGACATCCGCGACGTGACGCAGGAATCGGTGCGCCGCGTGCTTGGCATCGTGCCGCAGGATTCGGTGCTGTTCAATGAGACCGTGGGCTACAACATCGCCTATGGCCGCGAAGGCGCCGGCCCCGAAGAGGTCGAGGCAGCCGCCCGCGCCGCTGCGCTGATGCCGCTGATCGAGCGCTTGCCCAAGGGTTTCGACACCGAAGTGGGCGAACGCGGCCTCAAGCTGTCCGGTGGCGAGAAGCAGCGCGTGGCAATCGCCCGCACGCTGGTCAAGAATCCCCCGATCCTGCTGCTCGACGAGGCGACCTCCGCGCTCGACACGCGCACCGAGCAGGAGATTCTCGCCACGCTGCACAATGTCGCCGAGGGGCGCACGTCGCTGTCAATCGCCCACCGCCTGTCGACCGTTGCCGATGCGGACCGCATTCTCGTGCTCGACCAGGGGCGGCTGGCGGAAAGCGGCACCCACGCGGAACTGTTGCGCCATGACGGTCTCTATGCCGATATGTGGGCGCGCCAGGCCGCCGAGGCGGCGGAAATGGAAGAAGCGGCGGAATAGGCCGTCCAAAGCATCGCGCGGAAAAGTGGGAACCGGTTTTCCGCAAAAGCGATGCGACAACAAATGTAGCTTGGGGAGGAAGAAGCCATGCAGTTCGAAGTGATCGCCGAGGGACTCGCTTTCCCCGAAGGCCCGGTCGTGATGGAAGATGGCTCGGTCATCGTGGTCGAAACCCACGGCGGGCGGATCACCCGTTGCTGGCAGGGCGGTCGCAAGGAAACAGTCGCCACGCCCGGCGGCGGGCCGAACGGCCTGGCGGTAGGCCCCGACGGCGCGCTCTATCACTGCAACAACGGCGGCCACGACGACAGCTACAGCGGCGGGAGGATCGAACGGATCGACATCGCCACCGGCAAGGTCGAGCGCCTCTACGACAGCAGCAACGACGCCATGATCAGCGCGCCCAACGACATCATGTTCGATAGCGACGGTAACATCTGGTTCAGCGACCTTGGCCGCATCGGCGAAAAGGCAAAGGAATGGGGCGGCATGTATTGCGCCGCGCCCGATGGCTCGAAACTCACCCGGATCGTCGAGCGAGCGCTGAGCTACAACGGCATCGGCATTTCGCCGGACATGACCACGGTCTATGCTGCCGACACCTATTCGGCGCGGCTCTGGGCAGTGGACCGCAAGGCCGAATTGCAGAAACCGCGACTGGTCGGCACCGCGCCCGGGCCGGTGTTCTTTGACAGCCTTGCCATGACCGCGGCGGGCAACGTCGCTATTGCCGCAGTGACCGGCGGCGCGATCGCGACCTTCACGCCGACGGGCGAACTGACGATGACCGAGGTCGAGGACCGGCTAGTGACCAACATCGCCTTTGGCGGCGCGGACATGATGGACGCCTACCTCACCTTCTCGGGCCACGGCACCCTGGTGAAATGCCGCTGGCACGAGCCGGGGATGAAGCTGGTTTATTCAGGGTGAGAAGATTGTCGGGATTTTTTCGCGCGACGATTTGCTAGGATTCCATCCTCTGCTTCGGCGTACTCGGGTGGCAGGGAATATCGATAGCTGCGTTCATAATTGCGACCATCGATGAGCGACCTTGCTCTCGTTAAACAAAAAATCCTCTAAAGTACGAATAAAAATGATAAATCTGAGGAAAAAAAATAGAACATATGAAAATATATTTCCAATATATCCAATATATCTAATCAAATATATCGCTGCTGTTGCAGGAATGAAGGGTAAGATAATCGAGTATACTGATCTTTTTATATAGCGTTGATTGTGATTATTCGTCCATCGTGCAGTTTTTTGTCTTGGGAATGATAAATAATCAATCCACCCTCGAAACCGTAGGTAGCGTCGATCCAGAATTCGCCTGATCACTTCACCACGTCCGCGTCTTTCCAGACCACCCCCTGAGCGGCCTTCATGCAGCCGCCTTCGTGATCCCAAGAAATCGTCGGCGAACCATAGAGCCGCCAGCCTTGCTCCAGCGCTTCGGACACCCGCTCGCAGAACGCACGGTCATCCTTGCCGGTGAGCAGGCGGTAAATCGGGCGGTCGTCGGGCGGGCCGCTCATTCCCCCTTGCTCCAGAAGCCGCTGGTCAGCGGGACCGGCCCTTGCTCCATGCCGAGCACGCCGCAGGGGACAAGGCGCTTGCCCAGATCTGCGTCAAAGGCATCGGCGATCTGCGCGGTAGTCCAGGTCTCCCGCCAGGCCGAAGGCAGCAGCAGCGCCGGGTGGGTATAGAGCTGCACCTCGCCGCTATCGATCCGCACGAGCTGGCCGCTCACCCCCTCGGCCCGGTCGGACAGGAGGTATTCGACCAGGGGCGAATTGGCCTCGGCCGGCTGGAAGTTCGCGCTGCGATCCACCGCGCCGATGGACTTGCGATAGGCGCTTGTGTGCTCGGCCATGCGGGTGTTGCCGAAGGGCGAGATGGCGTTGATCCGCACGCCAGTGCCCCTCAAGTCCACCGCCCAGCCATAGACCATCGAGGCGACCGCGCCCTTGGTCGCGCCATAGATGCCGAGCGAATCGATGCCCATGTGCGCGCCCGATACGACGTTGACGATCGAGCCCGATCCCTGCGCCACCATGGCCTTCACCGCGTGTCCCGCGCAGTGCAGCGTACCCATCACATTGACATCGACCAGCGCGCGCGCCGCCACCGGATCGAAATCCCAAGCCTTGTTCATGTGAAACAGGCCGGCATTGTTCACCAGCCCGTCGATCCTGCCATAGGCATCGATGCAAGAGGCTATCAGCCGACCGGCCTCGTCCCAGTCGGTGATGTCGGCAACACAGGCATGGGCCACTCCGCCCGCCGCGCGGATCGCCGCTGCAGTTTCCTCGGCGACATCGGCTTCGACATCGTTGACCACGATCGCGGCACCCTGCCTGGCTGCACCCATGGCGCAAGCCGCGCCGATGCCGCGTCCCGATCCGGTGATGACCACTGCCTTGCCTTCAAGAATGCCCATCAAGTCTCTCCCACTCAACAAGAAGGGTTACGAGACATTCGGGCAGGAACGCAACCTATTGGCCGAGGAAGCGCTCAAATTCGGGCAAGCGGTGCGCTTGCGCCATCCAGCCAATCCTGTCGGCCACCTGGATATGGCACTGCGGCGCAAGAGCATCGAGATCATCGAGCGTCGCCACCTGAATATCGACGAGGCCCGGCAACATCTCCTGATTGCTGGAAAACACGCCGCTGCCGCGTCGCGGGCAAAACATGCGCAGCGTGGCGCCCGACGAATTGAACGTCGTCACCTCACCCTGTTCGTGCGAAACATCCGCCTCGGCGAACGCGGCCCAGCCGACCATCGGCGCGCCGGCGCTCTTGCGACAGTCGGTGCAATGGCACAGCGCGATATGCTCCGGCTCGCCGCTCACCCGATAGCGCACCGCACCGCAATGGCACCCGCCTTCAAGTTCCATGGCGATTCTCCTTTCGCGGGGAGACTATCGCGAGCACGAGAACATTCAAAGAACATATTTCGACAGATCGGTGTCCTTGGCGAGGTCAGCCAGCCGTTCACGCACATAGGCGGCGTCGATCCGCACCGTGTCGCCCACCCGGTCCTCAGCCTCGAAGCTCAGTTCCTCCAGCAGCCGTTCCATCACCGTCTGCAAGCGGCGCGCGCCGATGTTCTCGACGCTTTCGTTCACCTGCGCGGCAACCCGCGCCACTTCGCGAACGGCATCCTCGGCAAAGTCGAGCGTCACTTTCTCGGTCGCGAGCAGCGCGGTATATTGCTCGACCAGGTTGGCCCGGGTTTCGGAGAGGATCCGCACGAAATCGGCCTCGCTGAGCGCCTTCAATTCGACGCGGATCGGCAGGCGGCCCTGCAGTTCGGGAAGCATGTCCGAAGGCTTGGCGACATGGAACGCGCCCGATGCGATGAACAGCACGTGGTCGGTCGTCATCGGGCCGTACTTGGTGGCAACGGTGGTGCCCTCGATCAGCGGCAACAGGTCGCGCTGCACGCCTTCACGGCTGACCGAACCGCCGCGTACGTCGGAGACGGCGATCTTGTCGATCTCGTCGAGGAAGACGATGCCGTTGGTCTCGGCGTTCTGGAGCGCGACCCGGGCCACGTCATCGTGGTCCATGCGCTTTTCGCTCTCTTCGTCGACCAGCTTGTCCCAGGCGTCGGGCACCTTGAACTTGCGGCGCTTGAGGTTGTTCTGGCCGAACGCCTTGCCCATGATGTCGGACAGGTTGATCATGCCGACATTGCCACCCATTCCGGGTATCTCCATGGGCATTGAGGGCGCATCCTCGACCTCGATTTCCACCTCGGTCTCGTTCATTGCGTTCTCGACGATGCGCTGGCGAAAGCTCTCTCGGGTGGCCTCGCTCGCGCTGTCGCCGACAAGTGCGTTGAGCAGCCGCTCCATCGCTGCCTTGCTCGCTGCCTCGCGAACCGATTCGCGGCGGCGGTCCTTTTCCAGCCGGATCGCTTCCTCGACGAGGTCGCGAGCGATCTGTTCGACGTCGCGCCCGACATAACCGACCTCGGTAAACTTGGTCGCCTCGACCTTGATGAACGGCGCCTCGGCCAGCTTTGCCAGGCGGCGGCTGATCTCGGTCTTGCCGCAACCGGTGGGGCCGATCATCAGTATGTTCTTGGGCGTCACCTCGTCGCGCAAGGCAGCGGGCAGGCGCTGGCGCCGCCAGCGATTGCGCAGGGCAACGGCAACCGCGCGCTTCGCGTCGGACTGGCCAATGATATGCTCGTCTAGTGCGGCAACGATGGCTTTGGGCGTGAGATTTTCCATAGGTCTTTCGGATTGGGAGGTGGCGGTCAGACGAGCTCTACCGTCACCCGCTCGTTGGTGAAGACGCAGACATCAGCCGCGACCTGCATCGCCTTGCGGGCGATCACCTCGGCATCGGCTTCGTATCCGGAAACCGCGCGCGCCGCTGCAAGGGCATAGTTGCCGCCCGAACCGATCGCCACGATCAGCGTGTCGTCCTTCTCCTCCGGTTCGAGCACGTCGCCATTGCCGGTCAGGATCAGCATCGTTTCGCCATCGGCGACGATCATCAGGGCTTCGAGGTTGCGCAGATACTTGTCGGTGCGCCAGTCCTTGGCCAGCTCAACCGCAGCGCGCAGCAACTGCCCACGATATTCTTCCAGCTTGCGTTCCAGCCGCTCGAACAGGGTGAAGGCATCGGCGGTGGCCCCGGCAAAGCCGGCGACAACCTTGCCGCCCTCGCCCAGTCGCCGCACCTTGCGTGCATTGGGCTTCATCACCGTGTTGCCCATGGAGACCTGTCCGTCACCGGCAATGACGGTCTTGCCGCCCTTGCGCACGCCGACGATCGTGGTGCCATGCCATTGTATGAGGCCGTGGCTGGCCTGGGAGCTATCCATGCGGCGGATATAGGCCCGCCGGGATCGCGTTCAAGTCAGCTGCCGTTCGGCCCCGGCCCGGCAGGCGCCGCGCCGCCCGGTCCGCCAGCGCCAACCGCGCCGACATTGCCGAACAGATCCTCAATCAAGCTGCGCTCGCGGCCCAGCGTCGGCGTCGTATCGCCCTCGGGATCGATCCGTGCGACCTGCTCCTTGCCCATGCGCTCGACCGCCGAGACGTTGCCCGCTGCGTCGAAGACAACGCGAAGCACGGTCTGATCGCTGGTGCGCGGGCGACCGAAAGCAAAAGTCTTGGTGTCCTGCGAGATATAGTACCAGTCCCTGTTGCCGAACTGGCTCATGAAGGTGGGGCGACCCAGGGTCTTTTCGACCGACTGGCGGTTGTCGATGCCCGCCTGGATCGAATCGACCAGGGCCTGATCGACCAGATAGCCGCGGTGTGCCTTGATCGAAGCGCACCCGCCCGCGAGCAAGGATACGCCAAGGACAATCAGCGCCGTCTTGGCAATCCGGGGTTCCAAACGCATTATCGCAGTTCTCCGCAAGCGGGGCAGTCGCCAAAACCATTGCCAGCGGCAACCGCGCCCATATATCGGCCTGATCCTTAGGCCGACCGGCTCCGCATCGCAATGGCGAGTGCAGGCAAAGGCTTGAATTGCCGCTGAACGAAAGGCTGCCCAGCAACTATGTCGTTTCTCTCCCGTATCTTCGGAAAGCGCCCGGACGAGCGCGAGGCGCTGCGCCCGCTTTGGCACAGCGTCGTCGCCATGGCGCGAGCCAAAGGCTGGTATGCCGGCCTTGGCGTCGCCGACAGCAAGGAAGGCCGGTTCGACATGGTGAGCCTGGTGCTTGCCGCGGTACTGCTGCGCATGGAGCGCGAGCCAGAAATGGCGCAATCGCAGGCGCTACTCACCGAATTGTTCGTCGAGGACATGGACGGCCAGCTGCGCCAGGACGGGATCGGCGATCCGACAGTGGGCAAGCATGTGCGCAAGCTCGTTACCACGCTGGGCGGCAGGCTTGGCGCATTGCGCGAAGCCCTGCCCGCCGGTGCAGGCGCGCTGGTGCCGGTGCTCGAACGCAATGTCACCGTCCTGCCGGGAACGGATCTTTCCGCGCTGGCACAGGCGGTTGCAGCGATGGCGGCAAGCGTCGATCGCGTGTCGCGCGATAACCTGCTGGCTGGGCGGATCGCGTTCGAACCGGCATGAGCGCGCCCGAATTCTCCCGCGTCCTCGATGTTCGCCAATGCGACGGGCGAGAGGTGGTGCTCGAGGCCATGCCCGAAGAACGTGCGGCCCTCGCAGACCGTTTCGGGGTGGTGCAGGTCAAGCGCCTGAAGGCCACGATGGTCCTGCAACGCGAGGGCAATGACCTGCAGACGACCGGCCAACTGGAGGCGGACCTGATCCAGACCTGCGCCATCTCAGGCGAGGATTTTCGGGTTCGCATCGCCGAGTCGCTGGTGTTGCGATTCGTCCCGGCCAGCAGCGGCAATCATCAGGACGAGGATCTGGAGATCGACTCCTCCGATCCTGACGAGATCGAATATACCGGAACCGAGATCGACCTTGGCGAAGCGATCGCGCAGAGCCTTGCCCTTGCCATCGATCCATTTGCCACCGGGCCCAATGCCGAAGCGGCGCGCGCGCAGCTTGGCGGGGAAGCGGCTTCTCCTTTCGCCGCCCTCACCGCCCTGAAACGCGGCCCGGACGAAGGGTCGAACTGATGCCGCTGTTGTTGGACAATGTCGCGCCCGAACGCCACGACCAGATCGCGCTGACCGATCCGCGCGTGGCCATGACCTGGCGCGAGGCTGCTGCAAGTGTCGACCGCGCCGCCCAGGGCATGCTGGCTCAGGTTCGGTCCGGACGCCGACTGGGCGTGTTCTCGCGCAATTGCGCCGAGGGCGTGATCGCCTATGTCGCCTCCATGGCAGCAGGCCGCTCGGGGGTTCCGATAAATTCGCATCTGGCGGCAGGCGAACTTGCCTATATCCTGGAGGATGGCGCGGTGGACCTGCTGTTCACCGGGCCGGAATGTCTGGACGTTGCGATTGCGGCGACAGCGCAGGTCAAGGAAGTCGAGTTGGTCGCCTGGCGCTGCCCGCCCACCGCGGGGGTCACCCCGTGGCTGGACTGGCTCGCGGCCCAGTCCGCCAGCGAACCACCCGGCGACACTCCGGCCGCGGCGCACCTGCACTATACCTCGGGCACTACCGGAAGGCCCAAGGCAGTCTACTCCTCGCCCAACATGTTTCCGCAGGTGGCCACCGTGGCCGAAGTCTTCGC
>JAURNJ010000116.1 GCA_030830245.1 Novosphingobium sp.
ATGAAGGCATCGAGTGCATCGCGAGTCGCCACCGAATCGAAGCTGACCTTCGCATCGTCGATCCCGGTCGGCACATAGAGCAGGTAGCGCGTGTTCGAACCGTTGGTGCCGAACACGGCCGAACGGCCCGAGGTCGTGTCGCGCATGGTGTAGCTGAATGGACGGCCAGTGCGATATTCGCCGAAGACCGAGAAGCGAGTCTTGTAGTCGCCGAAGAAGGCGTGCTCATAATCGATGTTGAACTTGGCCGAGTTCCTGATCTCGTAGATCGAGCGACCGTAGGCAGCAAAGTTCGGATCGGACATGGCCGCATTGCCGTAGAGCGAGCCGGCAGTTGCCGAAGTGATCGGGTTCACGTCCTTGATGTTCTGCCAGGTGTAGCTAGCGCCGAGGCCGAGGCCGAAGTCGAAGCGCTTGTCGAAACGGGCCACGGCAAGGATCGAACGCCCCTTGCCCGTATCGTGCAGCACCAGATCCTGGTTGGTCTGGTTGCTATCGCCAGCGAGGATCCCTTGCGTTGTGCGGGCATAGCGCGGACGCCCGTCAGGCAGCGTGCCGATAACGACCGAACGGGTGTCGATGTAGGTGTTGGCGGCCTCGGTCCAGCCATAGAGCACATCTGCGCCAAGCAGCCATCCGTCGCCAAGCGGCCCCAGATCGGCTTCGTAACTGGCAGACAGTGTGGCACGCCATTGTGTGGGCAGATGGTAGCCGGGCGCGACGGCGTTGACCGGAGCCGCAGCCAGCGAGCCGATGTTCGTCGTGAGGAAGTTCTCTACCGTCGGTGCAAACGTCGTGCCGTTGATGCCGGTCAGCGCAGCCGTACAATCGACATTGGCGCTGCACCCGGTTGCCGTGCGCAGGATGTCGATCGAGTTGGTCAGCTGGCCGGTGTTCGAATAGGAATTGGCAAGGAACACATCGGGTGCACCGCCCGCGAACTTGCCGACGCCGCCGCGGATGATCAGGCGATCGGTCGCGTCCCATTCAAAGCCGACACGCGGCTGGAAAACGCCCTTTCCACTGAAGGTATATTTGTTGGGGAAACCCGCACGGGCGAGGAAATTGAGGTTCGCCGGAACTTTCGAATTGCTGCCCTGAAGGTCGTAGCGCGCGCCGATGCTGACAAGCAGGGTGTCATTTACCCGCCAGTCGTCCTGCACGCCAAAGCTGTACTGCTGCGTCACGAAATTGGCCGCTGCATCAGCCGATTCGAGGCTGGGAACGGCCTGCTGGAAACGCACGCGGCTGGCGATGCCCGCCTGGAAATCGGCGATGGAGTCGAAATAGACGTCGCCGATCGCGCGTTGCAGGAACAGGTTGAAGGTCTTGGTGCGGCCAAAGCCAATAAGGCCCTTGAAGCTGTGATTGCCCGCTTCAAGCTTTGGCGTAAGCTCGATGCTCAGGTTGCTGGTGTTGAGCTGGTTTGCCTGCCGGCTGATGTCCGGACCAAGGAACACGCGCGGGTTGGAAGTCGCGGTGTTGCCGCAAGTCGTGAAGCTGTTGCCGCCGATTCCGTCCGTGATCGAAGTCGGATCGGTGCAAACCTCGAACTGCGAGAAATTGCCGCCGAACGAGTTCTGACCGCGGTTGTAATCGCGATAGGATACGCGCAGTTCGGTCGAGAACACATCCGACCAGTCGGCCAGCCACTGCAGCGTGCCGGTGTTCACTTCCTCGGTCAGCTCGTAGCCGTTCGACTTCATGCCATAGGTCGGGCCGGTCAGCGAAGTGACGTTGTTCTGCGAAAACTGGTTGGAGCCAACGTTGCGGATGTAGGTCAGCGAGACGCGGTTGTCGTCGTCGAGGTTGGCGTCGAGCTTGGCCGTGATCTTCTCGTCGTCCTCGCTTGTGCCATTGAACACGCCAAGCGCGTCATACCCGTATTTCGACTTGGCAATCGACGATACCTGATCGACCAGCGCGCTGGTCACGCGCGGAACCGGGGTGGCGAAGCCAGCATCGGCCGGACCTTCATTGATCGGCTTGCCTTCCTTGGTGCGCTGATAGGCGACCGCGAAGAACAGCTTGTCCTTGATGATCGGGCCGGAAAGGAACGCGCCATAGGTCTTGGCGTCGAAATCGAGCCGCACCGGATTGCCGCGAATCTTGTCACCAGTCAGCTTGTCGTCGGTGTAGGTGAAAAAGGCCGAGCCAGTGAAATCGTTGCCGCCCGAGCGCAGCACGACATCGACCGCGCCGCCCTGGAAATCGCCTTCGGAAATGTCGAAGGGCGCGACCTTGACCGTCAGCTGCTCAATCGCATCAAATGGAACCGGACCACGATTGGTCGGCAGGCCGCCATTGTTGAGGCCGAAATCGTCCGAGAACTGGATGCCGTCGACCGAGAAGCGGTTGAGGCGGCCGTTGTTGCCCGCGATCTCGATGGTGCGGCTGTTCGAGGCGTCCATGCTGACGAAGGGATCGCGCCTGGCAGCATCGCGGATGTCGCCCGCAACCGATGCAACGCCTTCCAGCTCCGCGCGGCTTAGCACCGTAAGCGGACCTTGCGAGGTGACGCGAGCACCGCTGACCGCCTCGGCGGTCACGACGATTTCGCTGGTCGCTTCAAGCGAGACGGGAAGGCGGAAAGGCTGGCCTGCCTGGAGGTAGACATCGGTGACCTTGGCATCAGCGAAACCCGGCGCCGAAACAGTGACCGAGAACGGGCCGCCGATGCGCAAGTTGCCCGCGCTGAACGATCCATCGCTGCCAGTGGTCGTGGTCGAGCGCGTGCCGGAAGGCTCGTGCACGATGGTGACCTTCGCATCGGCCACGGCATTGCCTTGCGAATCGACCGTGCCGCGGATCGAGGAGGAAACCTCCTGAGCGGCGGCAGGAGCGCTCAGCCCGGAGACAATACCAAGCGAGGCAACGCTGGCGGCGAGCAGATATTTCATGTGCATGGTGGACCCCCTGTTGAATCACAACATATTATTGCGCGACGAATCGGGTGAGACTCGATTTATCCTGCATATGCTAAGAGCATCGCTTTGTGACAATATTCCGACACTTTGCCCAAACTGTCATGGCTGGGCGGGTTCTTGCCGGGACAAGGCAATCTGCGTCCGCAATTGACCTGCCGACGCGAGCGCGCACCGAGACGCTCGATACGTTACCACATCGCTTGATGCGCCAGGCGGGCCGTGCAAAGCGGCAGCGATGAACGCCAGCCGCGAACATCACCCGCACCTTCATCACCATGGCGCCGATTCCCATGCGGCAAAGGGCCGCGCTTTCGCGCTGGCGGTGGCGCTCAACCTAAGTTTTACCCTTGCAGAGATCGCGGCGGGCCTGATCAGTGGTTCGATGGCGCTGATCGCCGACGCCGGACACAACCTGTCGGACGTGCTGGCGCTGTTGCTCGCCTGGGGGGCAAACACGCTCGCCGCCCGCCCGCCAAGCGATCGCTTCACCTATGGCCTGAAAAGCTCCTCGATCCTTGCCGCGCTGGCGAATGCCGCGCTGCTCTGGCTGGCGCTGGGCGCAATCCTGGTCGAAACCTTGCGCAGGCTAGCCGATCCCGCCCCCGTGGACGGCCCGACAATGATCCTGGTCGCGGCCGTGGGCATCGCCATCAACGGCTTTTCCGCCTGGCTGTTCGCGCGGGGCCGCAAGAGCGATCTCAACGTGCGCGCCGCCTTCCTGCATCTCGTTGGCGACGCGGCGGTTTCGGCAGGGGTGGTTGTGGCCGGGCTGGCGGTGATGTTCACCGGGATCGCCCTGATCGATCCGATCACCTCAGTGGTCATTTGCGCCGTAATCGGCTGGTCGAGCTGGGGCTTGCTCAAGGACTCGCTGCGAATGGGCCTGCTCGCAGCGCCCGAGAGCATCGACGTGGGCACAGTGCGCGCCTTCCTGTCATCGCAGCCGGGCGTATCCGCCGTGCACGACCTTCACGTCTGGCCGATGAGCACCACCGAGACCGCGCTTACTGCGCATCTGGTAATGCCGGGAGGCGGCAGCGACCACTTCCTGCACGAGCTAGCGCACGAGTTGCATCACCGCTTCAGGATCGGCCATCCAACGATCCAGATCGAGACGGCTGGCGACCCGGTATGCGCGCTGGAAAGCGAAATGGTGGTGTGACAGGATGCTTCCTCCCCGTCGTCTGCGATGGGGAGGAGCGAAAGCGACTAGGCCGCTTCTTCCTTTTCCTTGCCCTTCATGACCCGCACCGGTTCCTTGCGGCCGGCAACGACATCGCCATCGACCACCACTTTGGCAATGTTGTCCTCGGTCGGCAGGTCGTACATGGTGTCGAGCAGGATCGCCTCGACGATCGAGCGCAGGCCGCGCGCGCCGGTTTTCCGCTCGATCGCCCTCTGCGCGATCGCTTCGAGCGCATCGTCGGTGAACTTGAGTTCGACCTCTTCCAGCTCGAACAGCTTGGCATATTGCTTGATCAGCGCGTTCTTCGGCTCTTGCAGGATCTTGACCAGAGCCTCGATGTCGAGGTCTTCAAGTGTCGCAATGACCGGTAGACGGCCGACGAATTCCGGAATCAGGCCGAACTTCAGCAGGTCTTCCGGCTCCGCCTTCTGGAGAAGCTCTCCCACCCGGCGCTTGTCCGGATCGGCGACATGCGCGCCGAAACCGATCGAGCGCTTCTGCAAACGGTCCGAAATCAGCTTCTCGAGCCCTGCGAACGCGCCGCCGCAGATGAACAGGATGTTCGTGGTGTCGACCTGCAGGAACTCCTGCTGCGGGTGCTTGCGGCCGCCCTTGGGCGGCACGTTGCAGATCGTCCCCTCGAGGATCTTGAGCAGCGCCTGCTGCACGCCCTCGCCCGAGACGTCGCGC
>JAURNJ010000117.1 GCA_030830245.1 Novosphingobium sp.
ACTCCATACGTGATGACCGGCCATCCATAATTCAAACCGGGCTTGATGATGTTGATCTCATCACCGCCTTTGGGGCCATGCTCATGTTCCCACAGCTCTCCGGTGGAAGGATTCCAGTCCATGCCATTGGGATTGCGCATCCCGTTGGCGAAAATGCGCCGATCGTTGTCCGTGAGGTCGATCTCCCAGATCGCGGCGCGCCCCTCTTCTTCCTCCGAGCCATTCTCGGCAATGTTCGATGCAGAGCCAACCGCGACATAGAGCGCCTTGCCGTCAGGGCTCAGCGCCAGATTGCGCATCCAGTGATTGCCGCCGGGCGGCAGATCCATCAGCTTTTCGGGCTTGCCCAGCAGTTTCGTCGCTCCCGGCTCGAACGGGAAAGCAAGCACGGCGTCGTGGTTGGCGACGTACAGCTTGCCATTGCCCAAGGCCATTCCCGAAGGCGAGGCCATATCCGCCTCGCGAAACACGAAACGTTGCTCGGCGGTGCCGTTGGCGTCCGCATCGCGCAGCAGCACGAGCCGATCCGACGAAGCCCCGCCCGCACCGACCCGGCCCATGAATTGCATCATCACCCAGGTCTCGAACCTGCTGCCGCGCGGCGGCGAATTGGTTTCGGCCACCAACACGTCGCCATTGGGCAAGGTCAGCATGGTGCGCGGGTGATCGAGCGTGTCGGCAAATCGGGTGACGACAAGCCCCTGTGCCGCAACGGGTTTTTCGCCCTCGGCCCAACCGGTCGGCTCGGGCAGGCTGACGCTCGGCAAGCTTTGCGCGTCTGGCTCCACCAGCGTAGGATTCCTGCCCATCGTATCGGTAATCGGACGATCGGAGGAATTGCCCATCAGCGACCAGGCAACGAAACCGCCAAATAGCAGCAGCAATATGCCAAGGCTGACAACAAACTTGCGGAGGAACGATTTCATGCTGGCGAGATAGGCCGACATGGCGCTTGCGGCAACCTCAACGCCGGTTAAGGTCGCGCGATATGTTCGATTTCTCTCCTGAGCCCGGTGCGAGCGGCCCGGAACTTTACGATAGCCTTGTGCAGGCTGCAGCCGCTTTGGTCGATGGCGAGCCCGACCCGGTCGCCAACATGGCGAACCTCGCCGCGCTGATCTGGCAATTCGTGCCCGAGCTCAATTGGGCGGGCTTCTATCGCATGATCGAAGGCGAACTGGTGCTGGGGCCCTTCATCGGCAAGCCGGCCTGCTTGCGCATTGCACTGGGCAGCGGGGTTTGCGGCACCGCCGCCGCAACCATGCAAAGCCAGTGCGTAGCCGATGTGCACGCCTTTCCCGGCCATATCGCCTGCGACGCGGCAAGCGCATCGGAACTGGTGGTTCCGGTGATCCGCGATGGCACGGTGATCGCGGTCATCGACCTAGACAGCCCCCGGCCAGCCAGGTTCGCGGCGGACGACGTCACGGGCATGGAAGCCTTGGCACGGATCATCAGCCCGTCCATCTGATGCCCCGAAACGGGACATCTGGCTGGGCAGCCTTGGCAATCTGGAGTTTCGGGCGCCATGCTATGGTCAAGACCGGGTTAACGCGGGAAGATTCGCCCGGCTTGCGCGAAAGGGATTGTGCCATGAGGCTTCGCCGCCTGCTCAGGATTACCGTTGCCGGCTCGGCCCTGGGCCTTACCGTCATGGCCGCGCCTGTCATGGCGCAAGGCTACGACGAGCCACAGCCGCCGCTCGAGCGGGGACAGGGCATACCCCATCACAGAGCGTCCATGCCGCAAGGCGAGCCCTATAGCCCTTCGCCGGAAGCCCGATCCCGCTGGCTTGCTGAATGCACCGAACGCTTCGCGAATAGCCGCAGGAGCGATGGTCGCGACTATCGATACAGTTACGAATCACGCAAGGTGCGCGCAGCCCGGGCGGCCGACGACCTGCGCGACGCGGAACAGCAGTGCGCTCGCTATTACGACAGCCATTACGAGTATTACAGCGCTTATCGGCCCCAGGCTCAGCCGGCCTATTACCGCCCTTCCAGTAATCGCGGATGCGTACCCTGCGACCAACCGGGCTCGGTTCCGCGCAGGTCTGGCTGCACCGAAACGGTGGAATACGAATATGTCGATGTGCCGGTTCGCCGCGCCGCGCCGCGTCCCAGCAAGCGCATCAAGGTCGTGCCGGACAAGCGAACCAGGCTCAAATAGGGCCTGAATTTCAAAATATATCAGATAATTAAATCGCTCCGCCAGTAAGGCGCTGACAGATCAGGTCGAGCTGGTCGAGGGTCGCATAGCGCACCGTGACCGTCCCGGATCGAGGATCTGGATCTGCCTTGATAGAAACTGGCAGCCCGAGATATTCCTCCAGGTGCCGCTCCACCGCAGCGATATCGGCATCGTCGCCACCCGACTGCTGCCGGGGCATGGATTTGGTTTCAAGCTTGCCTCCAGCCTGGCGCTTGCGCGCAAGCTTTTCGACCTCGCGCACCGAAAGCTGCTTCGCCACGGCCATCGCCGCCAGCCCTGCTGCGTCTTCATGCCCGATCAGGGCGCGGGCATGCCCCATCGACAAGTCGCCCCTCTCGACTAGCGCAACGACATCGTCCGGCAAGGAAAGCAGGCGTTGCAGGTTGGCGACATGGCTCCGGCTCTTGTCGACCAGCCCGGCGATCTCGGTCTGGGTAAGGCCCTCGCTTTCGGCAAGACGCTGATAGGCGCGCGCTTCCTCGATCGGGTTGAGATCCTCGCGCTGCAGGTTTTCGATCAGGGCGATCGCCATCACTTCGCGTTCGGGCAGGTTGCGCACGATCGCCGGAATTTCGTGCAGTCTCGCCTTCTGCGCCGCACGCCAGCGACGCTCACCTGCGACCAGCTGGTAGCGGCCCGATGCCAGAGGCCGGACGATCACCGGCTGGATGACGCCGCGCTGCGCAATCGAGGCGGCCAGTTCGGCAAGCGCATCTTCGTCGAAATGGCGGCGCGGCTGTTCTGGATGCGGCTCGATCGAGGCAACCGCGAGCACGGCAAGCCCGCTGGTGGGGCTAGCAGACGCTCGTGGACCGCCCGATGTAGCTACCAGCGGCTCTTCGCGCCGGGTTTCGCCCAGCAATGCCCCCAGCCCCCTGCCCAGCCCCCTGGGCCGCGTGCTGGTTGCTGCGCGTGCCGCACCTTCCTGCCGTTCCTCGCTCATGCCGCCTTGCGCCTTTCCGGCATCCGCCCGAGCAGTTCGCGCGCCAGGGCAATGTAGGACCGGCTTCCCGCACAATTGTGATCGTAGATCAGCGCAGGCAGGCCGTGGCTCGGTGCTTCCGACAGGCGGACATTACGTGGGATCACCGATTCGAAGACAAGCGAGCCAAGGCAAGAGCGTACGTCTTCCGCCACCTGGTCTGTCAGGCGGTTGCGGCGGTCGAACATGGTCAGCACCACCCCGACGATTTCCAGCCGGGGGTTGAAGCCCTGCTGCACCCGCTCGACTGTCTGGAGCAGCTGGCTGAGCCCCTCCAGTGCAAAGAATTCACATTGCAGGGGAACCAGCAGCGAATCAGCTGCCGCCAGTGCATTGAGCGTCAGCAGTCCCAGCGAAGGCGGGCAATCAATCAGGCACACGTCATAGGGCAGGTCCGCCGTCAGCACCGATGACAGGCGAAACGCGCGATTTTCGACCCCTACCAACTCAACCTCGGCTCCAGACAGATCGACCGTGGCAGGGACGATATCGAGGCCGGGAATTGCGGTCGGGCGCACGCATTCAGCTACCGGCGCCTGGTCTATCAACAGGTCGTAGGAGGAATGCACGCGATCGGCTGAAGCGATACCCACCCCTGTCGAGGCATTGCCCTGCGGATCGAGATCGACGAGCAGGGTGCGCCAGCCGGTCGCCGCCAGGGCTGTCGCCATGTTGATGGCCGTCGTGGTCTTGCCGACCCCGCCCTTCTGGTTGGCTACAACGATGCGTATCACGACTTTCTGGCCTTCCTGCCGGACAATGTGCCGACGATAATGCCCGCCCCGGGCTCGGTCAGCGATTGTTCCACGTGAAACATGTGGTTCCAGCCGCCAAGTGCATCGAGTTCATGCTGTGCTCGCGCGCCCTTGGGCAACAGCCACACGGTGTCTGTTGTGGAGAAGCGGGCGGATAAGTCCAGCAACTTGTCGAGCGGCGCGAAGGCGCGTGCGGAAATGGCCCCGGCCTTGCGGTCGGGCACCCGTTCAAGACGTTCACCGATCACTTCCGCCTTTTCGAGGCCGAGTTCGGATCGGGCCCGTTCGAGCCAGTCGATTCGCCGGGCGCGCGATTCGACCATGCAGACCGGCGTTTCAGGTCGCAGAATGGCAATGACGAGCCCTGGGAAGCCCGCTCCCGTGCCGAGATCGAGCCAGGGCCCCTCTGTTTCACGTAAAACATACGTGAGGAGCTGCGCCGAGTCGGTGATGTGCCTGCGCCAGACTTCCAGCAGCGATGGACCCGAGACAAGGTTCTGGCGGGTGTTTTCCTCGCGCAGCAGATTGGCCAATCTCTCCAGCCGTTCCCGCGCCAGATCGTCCCATTCGGGAAGACTCGATAGCCAGGCGTGCGCCTGTGCCTCGTCTGCAATCATGCGGCCTGCCGCCGGGCATGCACGAGCAGGGTGGCGAGCGCCGCAGGCGTGATCCCGGGGATACGACCGGCAGCTGCCAGGGTGGCAGGGCGGGCAGCCAAAAGACGCTCGACCATCTCGCGCGACAGGCCGGCGATCTCGCCATAGGGAAACGAATCGCCCAGCGTCAGGTTTTCACTCGCGCGCAAGTCGCGCAGCTCTGCCTCCTGCCGCGCGAGATAAGGCGCATAAGCGGCATCTTCGGCCATTTCGGCGAGCAATTCGGGGTCCATCTCGGGGTCATTGCCTATCCACGGACGGATCGTCTTGGCGCTCACGCCATCGAAACGCATCCACTCACGCAGGGTCTGCCTGGCAATGTCGGGACGCACCCCGACCCCGGCCTCCCGCATCGCACTGGCAGGGACGACTTGCTCAAGGGCTTGGCCGACCACCAAGCGTTGCGCCTCACGCTTGCTTACCCATTCGCGCCGCTCCGCGCCCAGGCACCCGGCCGTGTCCGCCAAGGCCGAAAGCCGGGTCGTCGCATTGTTGGCGCGCAACCGAAGGCGGTATTCGGCGCGTGCTGTCAGCATCCGGTATGGCTCGCTGACACCGTGCAGCGTCAGATCGTCTATCATCACCGCGAGATAGCTGTTGGCCCGGTCGATGGCCGCAGGTTCGCGTCCCAGCACAGCTGCGGCGGCCTGCATCCCGGCAACAAGGCCCTGCGCCGCAGCCTCTTCGTAGCCTGTGGTGCCGTTAATCTGCCCGGCGCAATAAAGCCCCGGCATGGCGCGCAGTTCCAGACTTGGCTGCAAGGCACGCGGATCGATGTGATCGTATTCGACCGCGTAGCCGGGCACGGACATTTCCACCTGCTCCAGCCCCTCCATGGTCCGCAACATCTGCATCTGGACGTCGGCAGGCAGCGACGTGCTGATCCCGTTGGGATAGACCAGATGAGTCGATAGACCTTCCGGTTCGAGGAAGACCTGATGTCCGTCCCGGTCCGCGAAACGATGGATCTTGTCCTCGATCGATGGGCAATACCTCGGCCCGCGCGCATCGATGGCCCCGGTGAATAGGGGCGAGCGATACAGATTGTCCCGGATAATGGCGTGACTGCGCTCGTTGGTGCGGGTAATCGCGCAAAACACCTGAGGATTGACCCGACGCTGCGTCAGCGGCGACATGGTCCACTGATCGGCGTCGGAACTCTGCTCCTCCAGCCGCGCCCAGTCGATCGAGCGACCGTCGAGCCGCGGCGGTGTTCCCGTTTTGAGGCGCGCCATGGGCAGGTCTGCCTCGCGCATTTGCGCCGCAAGGCGCTGCGCCGATGCCTCCCCAATGCGACCGCCCTCGATCCGTTCCTCACCGCGAAACAGGGTCCCGCCAAGAAAGGTCCCGGTGCACAGGATCACGGCCTGCGCCGAGAGCTGCGTGCCATCCGCCAGGTCAGCCCCGATCACCCGGCCCGCAGAGGTACGGAGCGCGCTCGCTTCCCCTGCCACCAGCGTCAGGTCGCCCTGTTGTTTCAGCAGGCGCTGGATCGCAGCCTTGAACAGCACCCGGTCTGCCTGGACGCGCGGCCCCCAGACGGCGCTGCCCTTGGAGCGGTTGAGCATACGGTAGTGGATCGCCGCCGCATCTGCAGCGCGGGCGATCAGGCCGTCGAAAGCATCGACCTCGCGCACCAGCTGCCCCTTGCCCAGTCCGCCGATCGCCGGGTTGCAGCTCATCGCGCCGATGGCGTCGAGATCGAAGCTGACCAGCCCGACACGCGCACCCATCCGAGCAGCAACCGCCGCTGCCTCGCAGCCGGCATGACCGCCGCCGATGACAAGGATATCGAAGCTGTGCATGGCGCGGGCTGTTAGCCGATTATGCCGGACTGTTCCACGTGGAACATCACTTGCCGATGCAGAACCGCCCAAAGAGTGCATCTAGCATATCCTCAGTCGTGGTCCGACCGATCAAGCCGTCGAAAGCGACCCGTGCCGCGCGAAGTTCCTCCGCGGCCAGCAGCGGATCACGCTGCTGCCCCGCCGAAATCAGGGCGAGAGAGGCTGTCTCGAGCAACCGGCCCTGTCGGGCATTGAGAGCCAACTCTCCCGGCAGCGGCATGGCCTGACGGGCAGTTTCTGCAAGATCATGGCGCAAGGCCTCCACACCCGCTCCGGTCAGGGTCGAAACCCTGTGCCGGGCCTCAATTTTCAGCGGGCCTTCCATCAGATCGGCCTTCGTTTCGATTTCCCAGCAACCCTGTGGTCCCTGCCCCTCCGCCCCTAGCCACAGGACGAGATCAGCCTCGGCGAACGCCCCTTGCGCCCGCTCGATCCCGATCCGCTCGATAGGATCGGCACTGCCCTCGCGCACCCCGGCCGTATCGAAAAACTGGAAAGGGACGCCCTCCAGGGCCACTGTCCGGGTAAGAACATCGCGAGTGGTTCCGGCGATATCGGAGATGATCGCCGCGTCCTTGTCAAGCAAAGCATTGAACAGACTGCTTTTTCCGGCGTTGGGCGGTCCGCCGAGAACCACCTTGAAGCCCTCGCGCAGCACTTCGGCACGGGGCCGATAAAGCCACTTGCCAATTTCCTCACCCAATGCCCGACTTTCCTGCGAGAAACCGTCGGAAACCGGCGCGACATCATCCTCGTCGGCAAAATCCAGCACTGCCTCCACCATGGCTGACAGGCCGAGCAAGCGCTCGCGCCAGTCCTCCACCTGTCGCGACAGCGCCCCGCCCGCTAGGGCCATCGCATTGCGCCGCTGAAGCTCTGTCTCTGCTTCGAGCAAGTCAGCCAGGCCCTCGGCTTCCGCCAGGTCGATGCGCCCATTGGCGAAGGCGCGGCGGGTGAACTCTCCCGGAGTTGCGCGGCGCAACTTCTCCATGCCCGCCAGCGCCTGCTCGACCGCAGCGACGACCGCGCGACCGCCATGAAGGTGAAATTCGGCCAGATCCTCGCCGGTGCTGCTCGCCGGGCCGGGGAACCACAGGACGAGCGCCCTGTCGAGAATGGCACCGTCAGACCCGCATACCGTCCTGAGGCTGGCAGTGCGAGGCTCCGGACGCCCTCCTGCCATGACGTCGAGAACGCGGCCTGCGTGGGAGCCGCTGATCCGCACCACCGCGATGGCAGCGGGCGGCGAGCCGCTGGACAAGGCGAAAATCGTTTCGGGCACCTGATGGACCTAAGGCAAACCTTGCACGTGCGGCCCGGTCAGTCCTTTTTCGGGCTACCCGCCGCCATCCCGCTCATTGCAGCGCCACTCTCCATCATCTGCTGGAAAAGCTTGAGGCCAAACTGGCCCATCGGCGCGATCGACTTGGCCATCTCCTGCATCTGCTCGAAACTGCCCACGCCCTGCATCGCCTTGGTCATCGCCTCGACATAGACCTCGTTCGCCTTGCTCACGTCGGGAAGCCCGAGAAACCGACGTGCTTCCTCAGGCGTGCAATCGACTGATACATTGATGTTCACGCCAATCTCCGCGCTGCATACAAGCCAACAAGCTGACACACAGACGCCACAAAGTCCATCCACCCGCCCATTGACCCTATCGGTAAACTTACTGCGATTGCGGCAACAATACGGTATGGTTAAGCCACTATGAAACCCGGACAGGAGAGCGTGTCATGCCCACCAACACCCGAATCCCGACACTTGACGGGAAGGCGACCATCCCGGCCTATGTCGCTCGTCCCCAAGGACAGGCGCGCGCCGCGATCATCGTCTATCAGGAAATCTTTGGCGTGAACCCCGGAATTGCCAAGAAGGCAGACGACTGGGCCAAGCTTGGATATCTCGCGATCTCTCCCGATGCTTTCTGGCGCCAGAAACCCGGAGTCGAGCTCGATGCCGATGTTCCCGAGGATTTGCAGGCTGCCTTCGGATACATGCAGGGCCACGATTTCTTCGCAGGCATTCAGGACGTCGAGGCGGTAATCCACTGGATCCGTCGCAGCGAAGAGGTCGAGAAAGTTGGCTTCGTCGGCTTCTGCATGGGCGGCAAGGTGGCATACGAGACCGCCGCACGCACCGATATAGACGCTTCGGTCGGCTATTACGGCGTGATGATCGACCAGATGCTCAACGAAAAGCACGCGATCGCCAACCCGCTGATGCTGCATATCCCGACTGCGGACGGCTTCGTGGGGCCGGAAGCGCAAAAAGCTATGCACGACGGGCTCGACGACCACCCCAAGGTCACTCTGCACGACTACCAGGGCCTCGATCACGGCTTTGCCGCCGAATTCGGCGCGCGGCGGGATGAGGCAGCTGCAAACCTGGCCGATCAGCGCACCCGCGACTTTTTCGCCGCGCACCTGGGCTGACCCCGGAGGTGCTTAACACGCGGCGCCACCTGCTGCCCGCGCTGCTGCTCCTGGCAGTCCTGGCCTGCGTGCTCTACAAACCGCTGATCTGGGCGCTGGTGCTGCTGTTGCCCCTCACGGGGATTGCCTTTTACGACTACTTCCAGAAGCGCCACGCCCTTCGCCGGAACTATCCACTGATTGCCCGCATCCGCTGGCTATTTGAAGATCTCCGACCCTTCCTGCGCGCGTATATCGTCGAAAACGACACCGAAGGTCGACCGTTCAACATCGATCAACGCAGTCTCGTTTATGCCCGCGCGAAGGGCGACATCGATACCCATCCAATGGGCACGGAACTCGATGTTTATTCGCTGGAATATGAATGGCTTAGTCATTCGATCATGCCAGTCGAGGAAGCCCCGCCTTCCTGGCGGCTGCGGGTCGGCGGGCCTGACTGCAAGCAGCCCTACGATTCGTCCCTGCTCAACATATCGGCGATGAGCTTCGGCTCGCTCTCGGCAAGGGCGATCGAGGCGCTCAACAAGGGTGCGGCCTTGGGAGGCTTCGCGCACGATACCGGCGAGGGATCGATCAGCCGTTATCATCGCAAGCACGGCGGCGACCTGATCTGGGAGATCGGCTCGGGCTACTTCGGCTGCCGCGCCGCCGATGGTAGCTTCGACGTTGAACGCTTTGCCGACACTGCCGCTTCCCCCCAGGTGAAGATGATCGAGGTGAAGCTGAGCCAGGGGGCAAAGCCGGGTCACGGCGGCCTACTGCCCGGTCCCAAGGTTACGCCGGAAATCGCCGAAGCACGTGGCGTCGAGCCCTGGCTGGACTGCAATTCGCCCGCACGCCATTCCGCCTTTTCGACGCCTGCGAATTTCATGGAGTGGCTTGCCCTGCTGCGCGAACGATCTGGCGGCAAGCCAGTGGGTTTCAAGCTGTGCGTCGGCCTGCCGCATGAAGTCATGGCGCTGGTCAAGGCCATGCTGGAGACCGGTATCACCCCCGATTTCATCGTGATCGATGGCGCAGAGGGTGGCACCGGGGCCGCGCCGCAGGAGCTGACCGACAATGTCGGCATGCCGATGCGCGAGGGCCTGATCATGGTGCGCAACGCTCTGGTCGGCACGGAACTCAAGGACCGGGTCAAGCTGGGGGTCGCCGGAAAGATCCATTCCGGGGCAGGCATGGCGCGTGCCTTCGCGCTCGGCGCCGACTGGTGCAATGCCGCGCGCGCCTTCATGTTTTCGCTCGGCTGCGTTCAATCGATGAAATGCCACACGGGTGAATGTCCAACTGGCGTTGCCACTCAGGTGCAATGGCGTCAGGAAGGCCTGGTGGTCGAGGACAAGGCCGAGCGGGTCGCGCGCTTTCAGGCGGATACGCTGCATTCGCTGCGCGAGATCGTCGTCGCCATGGGGCTCAACAACCCTTGGGATATCTCCTATCGTGACCTGTGGTTGCGCACCGATTCCAACAAGGCAGGGCCGATGAACAATCTTTACGATTTCCTGCGGCCCGGCGAGCTTCTGGCTGATCCGGATGCAACGCAATATGCCCGCTCCTGGATGCAGGCGCGCACCGATACTTTCCGCAAGGGAACACGACTGTGACAAACTCAACCACTGTCGGCTGGCGCATGGTGGTGCGCAAGACCGGCGGGCCCGAGGTTCTGGAACGCGAGGAATTCGTTGTGCCGACCCCTGGGCCGGACGAAGTCCTGTTCGCCACGCAAGCCGTGGGCCTCAACTTCATCGACACCTATTTCCGCACTGGCCTCTACAAGGCTCCACTCCCGATCTCGCTGGGATCGGAAAGCGCCGGCACGGTACTCGCAGTCGGGAAGAATGTCACCGCGTTCCAGCCGGGCGACCGCGTCGGTTGCTATGGCGGCTCCGGAGGCTATGCCACCCATCGGCTGTGCAACCAGGCGCAACTGGTCACGCTTCCGCCGGAAATCGATTGTGAAACCGCCGCCGCGACGATGGTGAAAGGCTTCACCGCCTGTTATCTCGCCGAGGACATCGAGCCCTTGCAAGCCGGGCAATGGGCACTGGTCCATTCCGCTGCCGGGGGCACGGGTTCGCTGCTGGTGGCATGGCTGCGCGACAGGGGCGTGCGCGTGATCGCCCATGTCGGTTCACCGCAAAAGGCAAAGCTGGTCGAGGCCGAAGCAGTGCTGACCTGCTCCTTCGACGAGTTGGCCGAAAACGTGCGCGAACTGACAAGCGGAAAAGGCGTCGATGTGGTCTACGACGGGGTCGGCAAGGATAGCTGGAGAGCGTCGCTCGCCTGCATCGCACGGCGCGGCATGATGGTCAGCTTCGGCAATGCATCCGGTGCCGTGCCACCCTTCTCGCTGCTCGAACTGATGGCAGGCGGTTCATTGCGCGTTACGCGCCCGACACTTGCTGATTTTATCGCCACTCCGGAAATGCTTGCGCATACGGCAGAGCGCACCTTCGACCGGCTTCGACGCGGGGTCCTCGATGCAAATATCCGGCAGCGTTTCGCGCTTGACGATGCCGCCGCAGCCCACCGCGCCATGGAGGCGCGGAAGACTGTCGGAGCGACAATTCTGCTGCCCTGAAATTCAGCTCAGCAAGGTGCCCAGGCCGACCGCCGGATCGATCCAGCCGTCGTAGATCATCTTGCCGGCCACATAGACGATCACTGCAAGCCCGACATAGGCGATCCAGCGATAGCGTTCGATGTAACGGGCGATGAAATTCGCCGCGACGCCCATCAAGCCTACTGCGACCACCAGGCCGACGACCAGGATGCCGGGATGGTCGCGAGCTGCCCCTGCCACCGCGAGTACGTTGTCGAGGCTCATGCTGACGTCAGCAATGGCCACCGCCCAGGCCGCTCCGGCAAAGCTCTTGGCTGGCTTGAGGCCCGAATGTTCGTCGCCCTCGATCTCGGGCGAACCAGGCGATTCGCCAGCGCCATGGCCCTGAAGGTCGCGCCACATGCGCCAGGCGACCCAGACCAGCAGCAACCCTCCGACAAACACCAGGCCGACTATCTGCATCAGCTGCGTTACGACCAGTGCAAAGGCAATGCGCAACACCAGCGCAGCGATCACGCCAATGAAGATCACCTTCTTGCGCTGGTCGGCCGGCAGGCCTGCAGCCAATGCTCCCACGACAATGGCATTGTCGCCCGCCAATACGATGTCGATCATCAAGACCTGAAGAAAGGCGCTGAACGCCACGGGCGATGTGATGTTCGAGAAATCGTGGACGATCGCCGCCCAGATCTGTTCCGGGCCGCCGAGCGAAGTCGACGCCGCGGCGAGAACGGCAAGAATGTCGGTCAAGGTCCCCTGCTCCCTATTGATTCATCGTCGCGAAGAAATCTTCGTTGGTCTTCGAATCCTTCATCTTGTCGAGCAGGAACTCCATGGCATCGACTGTGCCCATCTGCATGAGGATGCGACGAAGTACCCACATCTTCGAGAGCTGGTCCTTCTCGACCAGGAGTTCTTCCTTGCGGGTGCCGCTCTTGCCGACATCAAGTGCGGGGAAAATGCGCTTGTCGGCAACCTTGCGGTCAAGCACGATCTCGGAGTTGCCGGTGCCCTTGAACTCTTCGAAGATGACCTCGTCCATGCGGCTGCCGGTATCGATCAGGGCGGTGGCGATGATCGAGAGCGATCCGCCTTCCTCGATGTTGCGCGCGGCGCCGAAAAAGCGCTTTGGCCGTTGGAGCGCATTGGCATCGACACCACCGGTCAGCACCTTGCCGGAGCTCGGCACGACCGTGTTGTAGGCACGGCCAAGGCGCGTGATCGAATCCAGCAGGATCACCACATCGCGCTTGTGCTCTACCAGTCGTTTGGCTTTTTCTATAACCATTTCAGCTACTTGTACGTGACGCGACGCAGGCTCATCGAATGTTGACGAGATCACCTCGCCTTTGACGGACCGTTGCATGTCGGTGACTTCCTCGGGCCGTTCATCGACCAACAGGACAAGCAGGAAAACCTCTGGGTGGTTGTCGGTTATGGCCTTGGCCATGTTCTGCAACAGCACCGTCTTGCCGGTGCGTGGCGGCGCGACGATCAGTGCGCGCTGGCCCTTGCCCTGCGGGCTGATGAGATCGATCACTCGCGCCGACTTGTCCTTGACCGTCGGATCGAGCGTATCGAGCCGCAGCCGCTCATCGGGATAGAGCGGGGTGAGATTGTCGAAATTAACCCGGTGACGAACCACATCAGGATCGTCGAAATTAACCGAAGTCAGCTTGGTGATGGCAAAATAGCGCTCCCCGTCCCTGGGTGCGCGGATCTCGCCCTCAACCGTATCGCCTGTGCGCAGGCCCCATTTGCGGACCTGGTTGGGCGAGACGTAAATGTCGTCGGGACCGGCGAGATAGTTGGCTTCGGGGCTACGCAGGAATCCGAAACCATCGGTCAGCACTTCGATCGTGCCCAGACCCATGATTTCTTCCCCATCCTCGGCCACTTCCTTGAGGATGCCGAACATGATGTCCTGTCGGCGCATAGTCGATGCGCCTTCGACCCCCAGCTCTTCCGCCATTTCGACCAGTTCGGCCGGGGTCTTTGCCTTGAGTTCCTTGAGATGCATTTTTTGTATGTTTCCGAAATTGGGATATCTGGATGAAAGACCGGCAGGTCGGAGGGCTTGGAGAAAGCAGACCAGGCCGCGTCAAAGCGCGCAGCCGCGTGGGCCGGAGACAAGCTGATAGGCGCTGGCTGCGGCTGCGTCAACGCGGCGTAATTGGCAAGCAATGAAACGCGGCTACTTCCTGGCGAGCGGCTTCTCGGGCCCGGCGGCAATGCCGTCGCCGATGCGTTCGACCTGTTCGCCCTTCACGACCATCTCGTTGCCACAGCGCTTGGCCTCGGCCTTGAACATGTCTTCGGATTGCGAGACCGCACTTATGCCTGCTTCAATCCCGGCCTCGAGATTGAGGCCCGAACCACGCCCGTCGATCCTGCGGATGTAATACATAATCGCGCCGGTCATTCCCGCCTTTTCCTCAGGCATCTCGCCAGCCATCATCGAAAACAGCGCAACACAGCGCAGATCCGCGGCGTCGGCTACTGAAACCTGTCCGGTGGCGACACTGGCGGCGATCAGGGGCATCAAGAGCATCGGTCTCTCCTGCTTCAGAACGGCTTGGCCACAACCAGGATCACGATCACGGCAGCGGCAAGGCCTGGAATTTCGTTCAACAAACGCAGCCGTTTGCCCGACAGGGGCTGCTCGCCCCGTGCCAGTTTGCGGCCATAAGCCGACAGCCAGCCGTGATAACCCGTCAGCAGCACGATCAGCAGGAACTTGGCGTGAAACCAGCCTTGCGCAAACGCCCCGGTCGAGACCGCCAGGGCCAGCCCCAGAACCCAGACAACAATCAGCGAGGGTGTCAGGATGATCTTGCGCAGCTTGGCTTCGCGATCGAGCCAGCGTTCCGCCTCGACCGAGCCGGGCTCTGCCTCCTGATGGTAGATGTAATAGCGCGGCAGCATGAACAGCCCCGCCATCCAGAATATCACGAAGATGATATGCCCAGCCTTGAGCCAGACATAGATGGTTGCGAGAAAGGCGTTCATCGGTTCGCCCCCTCAAGCGCGCCAGGCGCGAACCAGCGCCAGCAACTGTTCGACATGGGCAATCGGCGTGTGCTGTCCGATACCATGGCCGAGATTGAACACGTGCGGGCGGTCAGCGAAAGCATCGAGGATAAAGCGCGCGCGCAGATCGATTTCCTCACCACCGGCCAGCAGCAGCAACGGATCGAGGTTCCCCTGTACGGGCATGGCGGCGGGAAGCGCCTTGGCCGCCCAGAGCGGGTCGATGGTCTCGTCGATGCCCACTGCATCGACCCCCGTTTCGCGTGCATAGGCCAAAAGTTTCTCGCCTGCTCCCTTGGGAAAGCCGATCACCGGCACCTCGGGATAACGAGCCTTGATCGCCTTCACGATGGCCGCATTGGGCGCAATCACCCAGCGTTCGAACTCTGCCGGGGCGAGGCTGCCCGCCCAGCTGTCGAACAGTTGTACGGCTTCGGCGCCCGCCGCGATCTGCCCGCACAGGTAGGTGACGGTTGTCTCGACAATGGCGTCGATGATCGCCTGGAATGCACCGCGGTCGCGATAGGCCATGGCGCGGGTTACATGCTGGTCGCGGCTACCTTCGCCTGCCACCATGTAGGTTGCGACAGTCCATGGACTGCCGGCGAAGCCGAGCATCGTTCGTTCGTTGCCGAGCGATGCACGAACCTTGGAGACAGTTTCATAGATCGGGGTCAGCCGCTCAGGTACTGCGTGCAGGCTTTCCAAGGTCGCATCAACCAGCGGCGGCGACAGGCTGGGTCCTTCGCCTGCCAGGAAGGCCAGATCCTGACCCATCGCGTATGGTACGATGAGAATGTCGGAAAACAGGATGGCCCCGTCGAAGCCGAAACGCCGGATCGGTTGCAGGGTGATCTCTGCCGCCGCGTCGGTATCATAGACCAGCGCCAGAAATCCGCCCTTCTGTTCGCGCAAGGCACGGTACTCTGGAAGATAGCGGCCTGCCTGGCGCATGAGCCAGACCGGGCGTGTCGGCGACTTCTCGCCACGCAGGGTGCGAAGCAGGAGACCGGGCATCGCGTTCGATCCTAACAATAATAAGAGATTTATATAAGGATTGTTGGAGTCTGTTGGTCTTGTGGAAACCGGGGATAGACGGTCCTTGCCTGAATTCTCCCGCCTTGAACAGGCGACAATGCGATCCGACTCGCCGCTGCGATGTGTCAACATATGCTTATCCCCGATGTCCCCAGCCTGTGGGTTCGTCTTTGAACATGTGGGTCAATGCCGCCGGGAAGGACTCGAATCGGGGATGCCTTTTCTCCCCGAAGTTGTCAGCCGCGATGTCCCGTGGTTTATTGGGGGTCCTATCCACAGGCCCT
>JAURNJ010000118.1 GCA_030830245.1 Novosphingobium sp.
CTCCGGTCGGGACGTAGCGCAGCCTGGTAGCGCATCACACTGGGGGTGTGGGGGTCGGAGGTTCGAATCCTCTCGTCCCGACCAAACAACAAAGGCCCCCTCACGGGGCCTTTTGCATATCAACCCCGCCCCGCCACCTTCCGAAATCCCGCCACGATGGGCTCCATATAGGCGACCGCATCGTCGAGATCGTTCGGCGGAGCGAGTTGCAGCGAAAAGTCGGTAACGCCAGCCTCCAGCATCGCACCGACCCGGTCCATGGTCGCGGCGACATCCACCTTGCCATCGTCGCTCTTGCGCAGTGACAGGTTCCCGACGATCCGCATGGCCGAAACATCGCCGCCCGCCTCGGCGACCGCCTGCTTCATGCGCGGCGCGGCGTTGATTATGTCACCAGCGTCCGGCCCCCACGGAATCCAGCGCGCGCCATAGGTCGCGAGGCGGCGCACGGTCGACTTGCGGAACGTGCCCGAAATCCAGAACGGCACGCCGCCCTCCTGAACGGGCTTGGGCATCTGGTGAATGTTGGAGAAGGTCAGCAGGTCGGACGAGTAGTTCGCCTGCCGATCGCGCCACAGGGCGGTGCACACGTCCATCGCGTGGTCGAGCAGCTTGCCACGGCCTTCGAAATCAAGGCCCGCCGCCTCGTATTCCGCAGCCTGCCAGCCAACCCCGACGCCCAGCGCAAGCCGCCCGCCAGAAAGCACGTCGATGTTCGCAGCCATCTTGGCGAGCACCACCGGGCGACGCAGCGCGGCAAGCAGGATGTTGGTGCGGTAACCTACGCGTTGCGTCTGCCCCGCAAGCCAGGCGATGGTCGTAATCGGCTCCAGCCAGTGGCCGTCCGGTCCGGTCGGCTGCTTGCCGCCCTTGCTACCGCCCACTTCGGGCTTCGCATATTCCTCCAGCTGCTCCCCGAACACGACATGATCGGAAATCAGCAGAGTATCGACGCCAGCCGTGTCCGCCGCGCGCGCGAAGGTTGCCAGCGGAGCCCACCCGCCCGGATCTTCGGCGGCAAAGCTTGGCAGGCCGGTGCAAAGGTGCGGCTGGCTGGTTTGGGTCATGGCGATGATCTCTCCTCAGGGCAGGCATGCTCTATGCGTCCGAACCATGGCGCAGCGCAACCATATCGCTTGACAATGATACACCATTGCCTGTTTTCTCGCGCTGCGCAGTTCCCCGGACATCCGGCCCCCTGCAAGCATGTCATTTCAAGGAGAGAGCAGATGACCTCGTGGCTTCGCCAATATTGCTTCCACGTCACCGACATCGAACGGTCGATCAAATTCTACGAGGCGATTGGCCTCACCTGCACCAGCCGGACGCAGATCACCGACGACATCAAGGAAGCGGTGCTCGAAAACCCCGAACGCGGCGCCTGGCTTCAGCTGGCGGAGAACCGCACGATCAAGGGCCCGATCGACATGGGCACCGCGTTCTGGAAGCTCTACGTCTATACCGACGACTGCGAAGGGGTTTACAAGAAGGCGCTTGAAGCAGGAGCGACATCGCACACCGCTCCGATCAGGCTGGAGCGCTGGCCGACGCTGGTTGCCTTCGTCACCTGCCCGGACGGCTACCTGATCGAATTCCTCCAGCGCGACGAGACGCCGACCGAGAACAACGCGGGCGGTTCTCCGCGCGATCAGTCGCTGAACTAATCCCCCGGCGCGGGAAGGCTTTGCGGAAGACCGCTTGACAATGATACGCGGTTGACTGTTTTCTCGCGCCGCTTCGATCCGGGCCATCCGGACCCGTGCTGATGCGTCATTTCAAGGAGAGAGAAGATGACCTCTTGGCTTCGCCAATACTGCTTCCACGTCACCGACATCGAACGGTCGATCAAATTCTACGAGGCGATCGGCCTCACCTGCACCAGCCGGACGCAGATCACCGACGAGATCAAGGAAGCGGTGGTCGAAAATCCCGAGCGTGGCGCATGGCTCCAGCTTGCCGAAAACAGCACGATCAAGGGCCCGATCGACATGGGCACCGCGTTCTGGAAGCTCTACGTCTATACCGACGACTGCAAGGGCACCTATGAGAAGGCGCTGGCTGCCGGGGCTACCTCGCACACCGCGCCGCACCGGATGGAACGCTGGCCGGTGGAGATGGCCTATGTGCTGTGCCCCGATGGCTACCTGGTCGAATTCCTCCAGCGCGATGTGACGCCAACGGAGAACAACGCGGGCGGCTCGCCGCGCGACCAGTCGGTCAACTGAACCTGCATATCGACGGACGGGGCCTGCGCCCCGTCCCGTCACCTGTTCAATACCGCTCCACTGTCACCGGCAATTTGTGATATCCGTGGAGGAACGCGCCGCCGCACCGCTGTGGCGTTCCCGCCAGGTGGACACGCGCCCGCCGCGCCAGCATCTCCTCGATCAGCACGCGCAGCTGCAATTCGGCCAAGCGTGCGCCGACACAGCGGTGGATGCCATAGCCAAACGCGACATGCCTGCGAGCGTTGGGCCGCTCTATCCAGAAGCGGTCCGGATCGTCGAACACGCTCTCGTCGCGGTTGGCCGAGATATACCACAGCACCAGCTTGTCTCCCGCCTTGACCTCTTGCCCGAACAGGTCGGCGTCGGCCAACGCGGTGCGCCGCATGTGGCAAAGCGGGCTGACCCAGCGAATGGCTTCCGGCACCGCGACCGCCGCCAGCGACGGATCGCGCTCCAGCAGGTCGCGCTGGTCGGGAAACAGGTTCAGCGCGTGAACGAGGCCGCTCATCGTGTTGCGGGTCGTATCGTTGCCCCCCGTCACCAGCGTGGTCATCGTGCCGGTGAATTCCGCCTCGCTCAGATGGCCGAGAGCATCGGAGTGGATCATGCGCGAGAGCAGGTCGCCGCGCTCGCCCGCCTTGCGGCGCTGCTCCCACAGGTCGCGGAAATAGGCGGCCATTTCGAGCTTGGCGCGGGTCCGCCCTTGCGTCACCTCGGGGATCTTGGCTGCCTCGATCGCGCCGACCCAGTCGGACCAGAAGCCCAGCAGGTCCATGTCCTCGCGTGGGAAATCGAAGATCACCGCCAGCATCGCGGTGGTAAGCCGCACGGCAACCCGCGATACCCAGTCGAACTCTTCGCCTTCCGGCAGGGCGTCCAGCAGCGCGCCGGTGCGCTGGCGCACTTCGTCGGTCAGCCGCACCATCTCGGAGGGCGTGAAGGCCTGCGCGACGACATGGCGACGCTCGGTATGATCGGGCCGGTCCATCGAGATGAACGACTGCAAGGCATAGTCGAGGCTCATGTACTTGGGCCATTCGTGCATGGTCACGCCGCCGTGCACATAGGATGAGGAGTAAACCTCTGGCAGCGACTCGATGTGGACGATGGGCTTCAGGGTGGCGACGTTCCAGTAATCCGCGTGGATCGTGCCCTCGACCTTGTTGATCGGCGCCTCAGCCCGCATTTGGCGGAAAACCGGTTCCCAGCGTTCTTCGTTGAACAGCTCCGCCCGGCCCACATCCCAGCGGCTCACCGGCGGCGGAAAGATCTCGGGATTTTCGGCAAGGGCCCGCGCGATGACGGTCTGCGCTTCGGGAAAGGCCCGATAGTCCGTGACTTTCGCCTGGCTCGCCATTTCACCTCTCCTTTTTGGGTGAGATTCCACCCGGATGGTCCGGCAAAAAGGCTACAATCGCACCCGGACGGGGTCAATCACGTCTCTAGATAAGCTTTAATGGATCATTTCCTTTCCTACATGAACCATATCGGTTATCTTACCTACGTCCATTCCGCGGAGGAAACCTCATGCCCATCCTCGAAGCCCTGATCGGCCCGATCACCTCGCTGATCGACAAGGTCATCCCCGATCCCAAGGCCCGCGCCGAAGCCAAGCTCGAACTGCTCAAGCTGCAAGGCTCGCAGGAACTGGAACGGATCGAGGCGCAGCTTTCCGCCATCGTCACCGAAGCCAATTCGCAGGACCCGTGGACCAGCCGCGCCCGCCCCACATTCCTTTACGTGATGTATGCCCTGATCCTCTGGTCGCTGCCGATGGGGCTGCTCTCTGCCATCGACCGCGACACCGCGGACGCCATTGCCAGCGGCATGACCGCCTATCTCGGCGCCCTGCCCGAGCCGCTCTATGCTCTGTTCGGAACCGGTTACCTCGGCTATGCGGTGATGCGCCAATGGGGCAAGGTCAAGGGAACGGACAGGTAAGGCAATGGCGGACAGGCTCATCTACGTGCTCAATGGGCCGAACCTCAACCTGCTCGGCACGCGCGAGCCGGAAATCTACGGCAGCCAGACGCTCGACGACATCGCCGCCATGATCGCGGATCGCGCCAGCGATCTCGATATCGAGATCGACATGCGCCAATCGAATCACGAGGGCCACCTGATCGACTGGCCGCAC
>JAURNJ010000015.1 GCA_030830245.1 Novosphingobium sp.
CGCCGCGATCGGCCTGCTGTTCGCCGCCTATCTGGGCTGGCGGGCGCTGCGTGGGCTCATCACGCCGACGCGCAACAGCACGCTGGACCTCGCCTGCCTGTTCATCGGCTATTGCGGTGCGCAGGGACTGGTCGGCACGCTCTTCACCCGAGCCGTCGGCGCGTGAGAAGCTGGCTCATCCTGCTCGGCGGGTTCCTCGTCTGGACCGTCCATTTTTTCGGTCTCTATCTGATCGCGGAGTTCGCGCCGGCGGCAACGCTCGTTATCGCGCTGACCATTCTCTGCATCATCGCCGACCTATGGCTGCTGCGCTGGCTTCGCGGGATACCATGCTCTGAGGCCTTCGCGCAGTGGCGGCGGTCGGTTGGCATGGCTGGCGCTGTGCTGAGCCTCCTCGCTGTGCTTTGGCAGGGGTTGCCCATCATGCTTGCCTGACGCTCGCAGTCAAGAAGAACCATCAGACACCGATGCTTTCTGCCCCTCTTCGCATTTCACCATCGATACCTGCACATCATGTTTGCAATAACCCGGCATCTCTATTCAGGACATCAGTTCTTCGATCGCCAGCAGTCCCAGAGACCCAACGAAGAACATCGCGCTGATCAGCGAGTTGTCGGGCCGCGCATGTGCCTGTACTAGCAACTCTTTAGTGACGAGATAGAGAAGCGCCATAAGTCCGAAGCTGAGAAAGCCGACGATGACCGGTGCCGGGAGTGTCGCAACCGGCAGCGCGATCGCAGCGCCCAGCGGAAGCAGCAAGCCGAGTCCGAACACGGTCGCGATGACGCGCAGCTTCGATTCCATGGCCTCGTTGAGCTCGGCCGTGACCGTCAGGCTCAAAAAGAGCACTTCCAGCGTCAAGGCGACAGTCAGGAGGACGCCCGCCTTTTCGCCTGCGACAAAAGCCAGACCGAGAACGAGGCCATCAACCAGTATGTGGATGTCCACTGCACTTAGGTTGGCCACCGGACTGTCCCGCGCCCTTCACCTTCCTTCAGAAGCAGCATGACGCCTACGCCGACGGCACCGTCGACGAGTGTGGCGAAGGGCGAGGCATCATGCTTGATCTGCGACAGGATCTCGGTCGCAGCCGCGGCGAACACGACGCCGGACGCCAGATGCTGTACTGCGCTGACGAACCCAGCGCTCGGACGTCTGACCACGGAAAGGACCGCGCCTGGGAGAACCGCCGCAAGCGGAATTGACGTATAAGTATTGCCGACCTCGCCGGCCTTTGATCCTAACGCTATCCGAGCCCCTGCACGATGCCGATGAAGACGGCGATGATGACCAGAATGCTGATCAGGAGCGGTCTTTTCAGACGCGGGTCGGCGACATTGCCGATTCGCGCCGCTACTTGCCATGCCGGGCGAAGCGGAACGCGGCAGGAGCCGGAAGCGATCCGGTCGAACTGCGCGTCCGAAAGACCGAAGAACGCTTTCATCGCGCCGCGGGATCGGCCCTTCAGACCTGTGACCCGAAATACGGGATCGGCCCACGCGATATCGATGGCGCTCGGGTTCGATACCATCGGTATGACTTCACGACCTGACGCCCATGAAGGCCGCAAGAGCCCGATAAGCTGAAAGGGATTGCGGTCGAATAACGCGGCCCAGCGCTCCAGCCGCGCCCGCCGGCCATAAGGTTCGAGCGCGGGATCAGAGGTGGTGCGGCTGGCGCGCGCAGGAAAGTGATGTTTCAGGCGTCTCGTCGACGACGCATCGTCGCTCACGGCGGCGTGGCTTCGCCGGGAATGGCCGCGCCGACCCACGGGCTTTCAGTCGAACAATTCGCTCAAGAAGCTCTTGCGGCGACCACGATGGCCACGCTCGTAGCCATGCTTCCCTCCATGATCGCCATGGCCGCGACGGTCATCGAACACGCCTGCGCGCCCTCCGCCGGACCACTCGTCGCCAGTCGGGCGCGCTACGACATCGCCCATATTGCGCTCGATGATCTTATCGAGTTCGCCCCGGTCGAGCCAGACCCCGCGACATTGCGGGCAATAGTCGATCTCGATGCCCTGGCGCTCACTCATGACCAGGTCGACCCGGCAGGTGGGACACAGGAGACCTGGCGCTGCACGGTTTTCCATTATGGCAAATCCTTCTCTCTTGCTCAGATCGAGCACAATTGCGCGCATCCTCATATAGCCTTGATAGCAGGCTTCCTCTCTAACAAATCGCAGATTCGGGTGGGGCCTTATGCGCCAACATGAAAGATCGTCGGAAGGATCGCAGCGTGCGGCTTGCACGGGGCCGGCTGCGCTTCTCTCGACCCACGGTTCGCGTGCGTTTCAATGACCGCCTTTCGCTGCAGTGGTCTGTCCGTCCCTGTTTCGCAAGTCATTGTGCATGGCCGTGGCCGCGACTGCTGCATGGCCCATGGCCACGCTGATCTGATCCAGCGCCATTACGATATCGCCAGCGGCATAGACACCCTCCATGGATGCGCGCTGCTTGGTATCGACGACGATGCAGCGATCGTCGCTCAGTTCGATATCAAGATGCCTCGCGAGCGCATTGTTGGTGTCGGAGCCGAGCGCCGGATAGATCGTGTCGAACCGCAATTCGGTGTCATCGATCAGATGCACCACCACCTGATCGCCGGAGAAATCCAGCCGGTCGAGCGTGCTCGACGCAACTACAATACCCGCATGGCTCAGACTTTCCCGGTCGCTGTCGTCGAGCTCGGTGGATTGATGCGCGAGCAGCGTGATCCGATCCGAAAAGGTTCGCAGGAACAAGGCTTCCGCCACCCCATGCGTATCAGCGCCGATGACCCCGATCGACTGGTCGCTTGCCTCGAAGCCGTCGCAGACAGGGCAATAGCGCAGAAGCCCCCGATCGAGGGCGTCCCGATGGGTGTCCTCGTTCATTTCCGGACGCCGGTTCTCCACGCCCGTCGCAATCAGGATCTGGCGCGCGGAAATGCTCAGCCCCTCACCGCGAGCGGTGAACGCATCCGCGGACCCTTCGATCACGTCTACGCGGCCGGCCCTGATCGTCGCGCCATAGCGTTCGGCCTGGGCACGCATGCGAAGGAGAAGAGCCTCACCGCCGATGCCGTCCGGGAAACCGGCATGGTTGTGCGAAAGCGGGATCCACTTCGCGCGGCTATGGCCTTCATCCACCACGATGACCCGGCGGCGATAGCGCGCGAGATAGATGGCGGCGGTCAGCCCTGCCGGACCGCCGCCGATAACCAGAGCGTCATAACAATCTTGCGTCATATTGTCCGCGGCTTCCTTTTCGAGCGGCCCGGGCGTTTGGTTTCCGAGCCCACCGGATCAACCCTGTAGTGCACGGCAAGATGGATCACGGGCGGCGGTGTCCTCATCCGGGCAGTCGCCGCACAGGCGGTTGGCCGGAACGGCGACATCGATCTGCTTGGGGTAAGGCAGGTCGAGGTTCGCCATGATCTCGATAAACTGTTCAAGTGTCTTGCCGCCGCCTACGCGAGGGTTTCGCTCGCGCTCCTGGGCCACGGTCGTGACGTGGCAATGCTTGTAATCATGCGCGGGGTATACGAGCGTGTCGTCGGGAAGAGTGAATAGCTTCTCGTGGATCGACCGATACAATGTGCCCGCATCGCCGTTCTGAAAGTCGGTCCGCCCGCACCCGTCGATCAGGAGAGCATCGCCAGTGAACACCCTGCTCGCATCGGGCCGGTCGATCAGGTAGCTGTGATGCGCGTCGGTGTGACCCGGGGTGAACAAGGGTCGCAAGATCAGGCTGCCCACGCTGAGCGGGTTCATTTCATTCACGGCGATGTCGGCACAGGCCAGGCCGTCCATCTCCGGATAGGCGATCTTGCATCCCGTTAGGCTCCGAAGCCGACAGGCCGAGGTGACATGGTCCGCGTGAATGTGTGTTTCGAGCGTATACGCAAGGGTCAAGCCGTGCTGCTGCAGGACGGACAGGTCGCGATCGACCATCTCGCATACCGGGTCGATCAGCACGGCCAGTCCGCTATCCCGACATCCGATCAGATAGGTGTAGGTGCCCGACTCCGGCTCGAAGAGCTGACGGAAAATCATAACGCTCGGCAGGCGCCAGACACTGGCGCGCCTCGCTCAGTTATGCAGCAAGGCCGCCACGGCTGCATCGCTACAGAACGCGCTATGAGCTGAAAAGTTGTCGGGATGTCCCGACATCGCATGTTCGGCTTCAGAGCAGCGCTTGAATTAGATGATGTCATCTCCAACCATATCCCATTCCCAAAAGGTGTCATCTCACTCAAGGTCTGTTACTCGATGGCGTAGACCTTGGTGCCCGCAGGTCCGAAGCTGAGGACCTTGAAAGGCGCAGTCTTCGGCCCGGCCATACCGGGAGAACCAGACGGCATTCCAGGCAGTGCAATCCCGCGAATGGCCGGCTTCTCGCGCAGCATGCGCTGCACCACATTGACCGGCACATGTCCTTCGACGGCATAGCCGCCGACTATCGTAGTGTGGCAGCCCCGAAGCGCTTCGGGCACGGCCCTGCGCGCCTGGACCGAAACATCATTGCCGGTCGGGACCACCGCGATGTCCATTCCTGCACGTCGCAGCGCGGCGGCGTGACCGTCGCAGCACCCGCAGCCGGGATCCTTGTACATCACACCGCCGATGGTCCCAGCCTCGGCAGGCGCGGCCACAATTGCCCCGAGGAGGGCCAGCATCGCGACTTTTCTCAGCATAGGTAGCTCCTTCATCCGCACCGTCCGTTCAATCCAACGGCACCGCAACGGCCGGACGGACCGCCCTGAATTGTGGCCAGGCCTGGCGCAGCACGCGTATCGCGGAGCGGAAGAACAGGATCGCGATGATCACGCCCACAAGAATATCGGGCCAGGCGGCATCTGTCGCATAGACGCCCGCTGCCGCAATAAGCACGCCCGTATTGGCGATGACGTCGTTGCGCGAGCATTCGAACGTGCTCGACAGGTTCACGTCGCGGTGACGAAACCGGTAGAGCAGCGCGAGACAGGTGAGATTTGCGGCAAGCGCGATCAGGCCGAACAGAACCATTGTCCCGGCCACCGGAGTCACACCGTTCACCAGCTTCGATGCGGCCTCGAACATCACCCAAATGCCGAAAGCAGCGATGATCCCGCCCTTCGCGAGGGCCGCCCCCGCACGCCACCGCAAGCTGCGCTGAAGAGCATAGAGGCTCAGGATATACACCAGCGCATCGCCGAGCATGTCGACGGAATCGGCCATCAACGCGGTGGAATTGGCCAGAAGGCCCGCAGTGAACTCGGCGACGAACATGGCGAGGTTGATGGCGAGTACGATCTGCAGCACGCGCTTGACGTCCGAATGAGCCCCTAGCGCAGCAATCTCCTGCTCTTTGGCGGAACAGCAGTCGTCACCACTGAAATGCCCGCCTGCTTCATCAGGCACGCGCGGCGCCTCGCAGGTGGACGCAGCTTTGTCGTCTTCAGCCGGTTCCGGGCAGCAAGGGCTGGATGCCTTTGTCAATGCCGGGCCCGACGACGAGCATGCCGGCAAGGCTGTTCCAGGCGTCGCCACAGGCTTGTCGCAGGCCGACACCTTCGGATCTTTACCACCCCCTTCGCAGCACTCTTTCATGACACGCTCTTCGGTTTTCAATGAGACCTCGATTGCTACTTAAGTCCTCTAGCTGCTATAGGTTCAAGGCCATGCGACAGAATCTTTCCATCGGGGCCTTGGCTACCGTCACCGGATGCAAGGTCGTCACAATCCGCTACTACGAGAAAATCGGGCTGCTCGCCGAACCCGGCCGAAACCGGGGCGGGCATCGGATCTATGATCGGCGGCATCTCGAACGGCTCGTTTTCATCCGGAAAGCTCGTGAACTCGGCTTCCCGCTTGGCACCGTGCGCGAACTCCTGTCCCTGTCGGCACGACCGGTGGAAGCTCCGTGCTCCGAGGTGGATTCCATAGCAATCGCGCGCCTTGCCGAAGTCAGGGGGAAGATCGCCGATCTCAAGGCGCTTGAAGCCACGCTCTCGCGCCTCTTGACGCAGTGCGGTCACACTACGCTCGACGACTGCCGCATTCTGGACGCCTTTCGCGCCGATCCGGATATGACAGTGTCGGGATGAGGCGATCGCCCATCGCGCCGCTCTTGCGGGCCCGAGCCTAATCCTGCGGTTGCGGCGTGATTCTCAGATAGGGCTTGAGTGTCCGCCATCCCTTGGGAAACTTGCCTCGAGCCTCATCGTCGCTGAGCGATGGCACGATGATGACGTCTTCGCCCTGACGCCAGTTCACGGGCGTCGCCACGCTATGCTTGGCGGTCAGTTGCAGGGAATCGATTACCCTGAGGATTTCCTCGAAATTGCGGCCAGCCATGGCCGGGTTGTAACGTCATGTTCAATTCCTCGCGTTTTTTGCGAAGCAACTTGCCGACGCGATCTCTTCGGTCGCACATGGGCCATGGTCGGCCGACGAAGGTTCAAAGGGTGCCAGATTGGCCGCTCACTTCCATCTTAGGGTGGGAATTATAGGCCGAGAAAGGGGTGTCGAGATGACAAAGGCCGATCCGGAGCGCGCGTCCGCAGCGCGAGCAATGCGCAGTGGCTATAGACCAAACCAGCTTGCGAGATCAGGGCACTGGTCGCCCCAATTCCACCATCGGCTATTGACGCGCAGAGCCTGATAACCGTGGATCTAAAGTATCCTGAGACACGAAATTTCCTCGCGTTGGTAGATGAACGGCCGTTCGCTGATGCGTTCCGGCTAGGTTCAGCCTGATCACTCCATCACATGACGCATGGCGTGAAGCCAATGTTCGATTGAGGAGATGGTCGATGAAACGCGTTTTTCTGGCAGCGGCTGCGGCGATGTTGTCGCTGCTTGCCGCGCCGGTCGCGATGGCGCAAGGGCACGGCGGTAATCGTGGCGGGCATGAGGCCCCTCGTCACGGTTCAGGACATGGTTCGTATAACAGCTACGGCTCCTATGGGTACGGGAACTATGATCGCCACCAGCAAAGCTGGAACGTCCCGCGCTACGATCGCCATGCCTATCGCGACAATTACCGCCGAGACCGTCACGAGCGACGCGGGCACGATCGCCCTCGCCGTCATCACCGATAGTCAGGGATGACCCCACGATCCGCCCCATTGGCTGGCTGAGCATGCGATGGTGCGAATGTCGATGGGCGGCTGAGGGGAGCATCAGCGATCGTTAACAGATTGTTGGGTGCTCTGGCCGAATTGGCTGTTTGTCAAAATGCGCGACGAGAGAAACTCGCGGCATCGGCCTGCTTCCACCATTTCGCGAGACGCTCGTCGCGTGCACCGTCAATCATCTCGCCCGCCGCGACGAAATGATAGACCTCATCCATCGTGCGCATCTCCATCGCGCTGATGCGCTGCCTGAAATTGTCCGGACTGAACTCGTCGGGTGATTCGAGGCCGCAGGCCACGACGATGTCGTGCAGGGCGTTGAGCGTTGCCTTCTGAAACCGTGCGACGCGCGCCGCCTTGTCTTCGACGACCAAGCCGCGCTGGCGGGCGGGTGACTGTGTCGCCACGCCTGTCGGACATGTGTCGGTATGGCAGCGCAGTGACTGAACGCAACCGAGCGCGAACATGAAGGCGCGTGCGGCGTTGCACCAGTCCGCCCCAAGCGCCGCGTTCATCGCGATCGACGCACCGGAATTGACCTTGCCGGAAGCCGCCAGCCTGATCACCGGCTTGAGGTTTGCGCCGACGAGCGCGTTGCGCGCGAGGATCAGGCCCTCGCGGAGGGGCATACCCACCCTGTCCGAAAGTTCGATCGGTGCTGAACCGGTGCCGCCTTCAGCCCCATCGACGACGAGGTAATCGACCAGAATGCCAGTCTCCAGCATGGCTTTGACGATCGCGAACAACTCGTGCGGATGGCCGATGCAGAGCTTGAGGCCGACCGGCTTGCCGCCGGACAGCTCGCGCA
>JAURNJ010000119.1 GCA_030830245.1 Novosphingobium sp.
CCGGGTCGCTTCCCATTGGAAATTCGGGGCGCAAGGGAACGGCACGGGCTTGTTGGGGCATTGAAACTCCTCTTGCGCAAAACCGCCGGGACAAGGCTTATTTGGGGCGCAGCGCCATGGGCATCAAGGGGTGCCAGCCCCAGCGGTTGGCGGCAAATCCGAAGGCATCGCCGCGCACCAGCGACCAACGGATCGGGGAACCAAACGGAATGAAGACATTGGCCTCGGCCAGCGCGGCCTGCGCTTTGCCGATCAGTTCGGCGCGCTCGACGGGGTCTGCCGTCGCACGAGCGGAGGCGAGAGCCGCATCGGCATCCGCCGAACAGACAGCACGTCTCGTGCGGCAGGAAAACCGGTTGAGATACCAGGTCTGCGCAGGGTAGCGCGCAACTGCATCCATCAGCCTGAGATCTGCGGCATCGCGCTTGCCAGCTCTTAGCAGCAGGATTCCGATCTCTTGGTAATCCTGTTCCAAGCGCTCGAACAGCAAATCCGAGCCGGGACCCTCCGGCATCCAAACCGAAAGGCGCGTCTGATCTGCGCTCGCTCCCTGCGATTGCCGCCAGTCGGCAACCCGCGCCCTGGCCAGCGCGCGACGCTCTTCCATTGAAAGCCCCGCCCAGCGCTCAGCGACAGGTCCGGATTTGGCGATGAGCGAGGGAGGCACTAAATCCGCCGAAGCTTTCCAGCCATCGACGCCGAACGGAGCGATCAGGGCATTGCGGTCTATTGCCAGGGCCAGCGCTTCCCGATTGCCCGCATCGGCAAGGAAGCCGCTTTGCGAGGCGACTTCGAGCCCGAACAGGCCTTCTACCGGATCGAGCTGGATTGTGCCGCGAAGGATGCCGACATCGGCAGTATGGGGGAAGGTCGCGACGCCGCCACCAAGCACCATATCGGCCTCGCCGGCGTTAAACCGGCTTACCGCATCTTCTCCGCTGGTTGCAAAAAGGGCGATGGCCCTGACCCGCTCATCCCAATTCCTAACCTCGGGCAAGCCTAGCTCGATCGGAAGGATCGGCGTCAGCGTGGCCGTATCGCCGGTGCGCTCGAGCCGCATCGGTCCCGCGGCAGAGCCGCTTCTGGTCAGCCCCAACTCTGGCTGGGCAAGAAGCTGCAGCAGATAGGGTGCAGGATAGGACAGGCGGATTTCGATGACGCGGCCCGCCATTTCGCGGATCTCGGCTATTCCGTCGAGGTCGAGACCTAGCGATGTGCCGCGCAGCGCTTCTATGGCCGCGCGAAGCGAACGGAGGGTGCCCCGGGCGGTTATCTCGCTGCCATCGCGCCACGTTCCATCGCGAAGCCGAAAGATATAGCTTTGCCCGTCATCAGTGACGATCCAGCGGTCGGCCAGGGCAGGAACGACGCGGCCTTGCTCGTCGAATGCGACCAGTCCTTCCGTAACCGAGGCGCGGACAAGCTGGCCGGCCGCGGAGAGGCGAGCGCCTTTTTCGAAGGGGTCGTCCGGTTGGCCGATAACGACAACACTCAACTGGTTGTCACTGGACGAGCCGCAGCCACCGATCAGCGCCGACAACAGCGCTACTGCTGCAAAAATCCGGGCGCGGGGCGACGAAGCCATACCGCGTGCCTAGCCGATTGTTACGCGAACGGGAACGCGTGATTTATATTTATACTTGGAGTGCCGGCGTACTGTGCCGCGAGTGGTGTCAGATTTTTCGCAGCGTGCCGCCCATTCCCTGCTGGCTGCCAAGCATGCGATGAACGCGCGTGTAATCTTCGTGGTGGGTGTCGCGGGAGAGTGGCGCGCGGGCCAGCAAGGGATCGATCTCCTCGACGAAGGCGACACCGAAGCGATCGTCCTGGACCCAGGCAATCGTACCCTCGACCCAGCCGATGTTTCGGATGTTGATATCGACGATATTACCGCGAGTGACGCGCACCGGGCCTTCGCCCATCATCCCGCCAGCCGAGAGGTTGCGCACCTTGATGCGATGCTCGCCGTCCTCGCCTTCGATGCGCAATTCCGCCATCAGGAAAAGGCTGTCCCGGTTAAGATGCCGATGCTCGTCCATGCCGGTGCGGTCGATCCATTCCATGCGCTAAGCGTCTTGAGCAAGGGAAGACATCGATGATGCCAACCTTTGCGGCATCGACCTTTAAAGCAATCTGGCAAACAAAATGTTAATATCGGGGGTTTTGCGCGGACCGCCGCGGTCAATCGTCGCGAGAAACCTTTTCGCGCCGCTCATGGGCTTCCTGGGCTTCGACCGTCATGGTCGCGATCGGGCGGGCAATCAGGCGGCCAAGTCCGATCGGTTCGCCGGACACCTCGCAATAGCCGTATTCGCCTTCCTGTATGCGGCGGAGCGCGGAATCGATCTTGGCGATGAGTTTGCGCTGCCGGTCGCGAGTGCGCAATTCGATGCCCCAATCGGTCTCGCTGGAGGCGCGGTCGTTCAGATCCGGTTCGCGGATCGGGCCATCCTGGAGTTGTTGAAGCGTTCCGGCCGAAGCATCGAAAATCAGCCGTTTCCAGCCGTTGAGCAGCTTGCGGAAATAATCCCGCTGAGCTTCGCTCATGTATTCCTCATCCTCGGAAGGAACATAGCTTCCGCCGATTTCGCGCCGGGCCTTGACCAGCACATCTATTTCGTCCGCCAACGACGATGCCATTCAGAAACTCCGCTTCAAACACTCCAGCGTCGCTTCACCCTGCCATTCCGGGCTTTCCCGATAATCCGCGAGCTACGTTGCCGCGCCTATAGGTGTCGGCCCATGGCCGCACAAGCGCTCATAAGGGTTTGGCACAAAAAAGTGATCCGTCTGGCGGTTCCGTGACGCCCGCGCCAAAAAAACCGAGCTGGGCGTTAACCATTTGTTGACCATGACAGGCCAGCTTCCACCTCAAGGCCGGGCAACAGGGGTTCCAGCCGAACAGGGGGTCAATGCGATGTTGGAAAATGGTTGGACGACAGTAAGGGATGCGACGGTCGCGGCGCCAGCCGATCTCGAAAATGCTGACATGTTCGTGGCGAAATGCCTGACTGCCGCTGCCGACGGAGACCGCGCGGCCTATTACGAGCTAGGCGTTGCTTACTCCACCGGGAGCCACGGGTTGAACTGCGATCTCATCGAGGCACATAAATGGTTCAATCTCGCTGCTGTCGGTGGACATGACGAAGCACAGTTCTGCCGCGCCGAGATTTCCGAGGAAATGACTGCGCGCGAGATTGCCGAGGCCCAGCGCCGAGCGCGCCAATGGCTTTCGGAAACCAGCCGCAAGGCCGCCTGACCAGAATCACTCTCCTTTGCGGAAGGGCAACCTTTCGCCGAGCCAGAACTGCTCCTGCGCCACGCCCTTGCGCTCGCGCTCGAGAAATTCGCTTACTGCCTCGCGGAAACCAGGGTGCGCGATGAAATGCGCCGAGGTCGTGCGCACCGGCTCGTATCCCCGAGCTAGCTTGTGCCCTCCCTGCGCGCCAGCTTCGACCCGGTCGAGCCGTAGGGCGATGGCGAGATTGATCGCCTGATAATAGCACAGCTCGAAGTGGAGGAACGGCTGGTCGATCAGCGTTCCCCAATACCTGCCGAACAGCGTATGTGCGCCGATGAAGTTGAGCGCTCCGGCGACAGCCTGCCCGTCCATGAAGGCCAGCACCAGCGCGATCCGGTCTGCCATGCGCTCACCCAGTAGCGTGAAGGCCGCCCGGGTGAGATATGGCGTGCCCCATTTTCGCATGCCGGTATCCTGGTAGAACCGCCAGAAGGCATCCCAGTGCTCCGGAAGGATGTCGTCGCCGGTGAGCGTGCGGATTTCCAGCCCTTGCTGCGCGCGTTCGCGCTCCTTGCGGATGTCCTTGCGCTTGCGCGAGGATAGCGCGGCGAGGAAATCGTCGAAGCTTTCGTAGCCGCGTCGTTCCCAGTGAAACTGGATGTCGTTGCGTATCAGCCAGCCGGCTTGTTCGAACAGTTCGACCTGGCTTTCCTCGATGAAAGTCGCGTGCGCGGACGACAGATCGTTGCCGCGGCAGACCTCTTCCGCCGCCTGAAGCAGCGGCAAGGCCAGTGCCGGATTGCGGGTAAGCACTCTGGGTCCGGTCGCGGGGGTAAACGGAGCGGCGATCTGGATCTTGGGATAGTAGTCGCCGCCTGCGCGGTGCAGGGCATCCGCCCAGCTGTGATCGAAGACATATTCGCCCTGGCTGTGCCGCTTGATGTAGGCAGGCAGCGCGCCCACCAGAGTGCCATCGGCTGCTTCGGCAATGATCGGCAGCGGTTGCCAGCCGCTCCTGCCGCCGACCGAGCCCGACTCTTCTAGCAGTGACAGGAATGCGTGCGACATGAAGGGGTTTGCCGCGTCGGTCAGTGCGTCCCACTGATCGGCGGACAGGTCCGAAACGCCATCGCAGGTGCGGATGGTGAATTCCGCGTCGCTCACGGCTCGATCCCCGCGCCTTCGGCGATTGGCGCGTCTGCATGGAGGCGGGCGCGTTCGAGAAACTCGAGGTTACGCACCGTCCAAGTGGCGACTGGCAATCCGCGCACACGCTGGCGGGCGGCAAAATGGCTGGGCAGGTCGCGGATATCGTAGGCGAGGAAATGAGGCTTCGCGTGCCACAGGGCGAGGCGGCGGCGCAGATCGCCGCTCGGCCCCTTACTCCCTTCCTCGGTAATCACCAGACCGCGAACCGTTTCAGGTGATCTGTCGCGAAACCAGCGCGAAACGCGCGGATCGAAGCTCATCACCGCATGCAGACCCGGATAGCCGGAGAGGCAGTCGCGTACCAGAGCGCAACTGCGCCCGACATCGTAGCCGCGTTTCGACTTGATCTCGATTAGCAGCGGGACATGACCGCCGACCAGATCCAGCAGCTCACGCAGGGTCGCCGGGGCTTCACGCGTGCCAGGGTAGGGCATTCTGGCGAGGTCGCCCGCTGAACGGGATTCGGTTTTTCCCTCAACCCCCAGCAGCCGCTTCGAGTCCCAATCGTGAAACACCATCGGAAAGTCATCAAGGCTGCGCTGGATGTCGCATTCGATGCCGAAACCCCGCGCGATCGCGCCACGCGCTGCCTGCAGCGAATTTTCCGGAACACCTGGCCCGTGCAGCCCGCGATGGGCAAAGGTCCATTGCCCGATCCAGTCGGTCTTGCCTGCCGGCGGGGCCGGAGCCAGCCAGCGGTCAAGCCAGGCGAACGGCGACAATCGCATCCACTTCGACCGCAGCGCCAAGCGGCAGCACCGGCACCCCGACCGCGCTGCGCGCGTGCTTGCCTGTCTCGCCGAAAACGTGTGCCATCAGTTCGGACGCGCCGTTGGCAACCTTGGGCTGATCGGTGAAGTCGGCTGTCGAGCTGACGAATGCGCCGAGCTTCACCACGCGCTCCACCTGAGAAAGCGAACCCAGGGCTGCCTTGAGCTGCGCCAGGATCATCAGGCCGCAGGCCTGCGCTGCCTGTGCTCCCGCCTCCAGCGAGACATCTTCGCCCAGACGCCCGGTGACCAGCTTGCCATCGACGAAGGGCAGCTGTCCCGAAATATGGGCGAGTCCGCCTGCAATCACGACCGGTACGTAGGCCGCGACGGGCGCCGCAGCTTCGGGCAGGGCCAGCCCCAGTTCGGCCAGTTTCGCGTCGATCTCAGCGTCAGTCATTCGCAGTTCCTCAACCATCGTTCTCGCCATGCAGCCGCCCTAGCAGCCACGGCAGGGCATGTTCCCATGTGTCGATCCGGGCATGGGCATGGCCCGCGACATGGGCGCAGGAAATGTGCGGCGCTATCCGCGGCTCGCCGCAAAGGTGCAACCGGTCTACATGAGGTGCAATCTCGGCGACCGATCCGTGATGCTGCGCTAGATCGTCGATAAACACCGCACGGCTTGGCGCATATTCGTCGAGGATGGCTTGCAGCGCCGGGCCTTTCGGCCCCTGATTGGTGAAGACCTTGAGGTGGATGCCATGCTCGGCCAGTTGGCGTGTGCGGTCTTCGGCGCGGTGATCCTGCAGGTTGGTAAGCACGACCACGTCGGCATGTTGAGCCAGCGTGGCGATCGCGTCGACCGACCCGGCAATCGGGTTTTGCCGGTGCATCTGGGTATCGAAGAATGCGTTGAGCAGCGGCCACACTTCCGCCGCTTCGACTTTCGCTCCGTTATCCCGGCGAGTCATCGCGGTGTGAAACTGGTTGCCGATAAGGCTGAAATCGATGCCGTGCGCTTCGCCCAGCCATTCGCTGAAGGGACCGATCATGTGCAGCAGCACTTCGTCGCAATCCGAAATGACGAGCGGACGGGTCATGCAATCAGCCTTTCTGCAACGGCGGCGAGTTCGCCCGGTTCGACGCCAAGCGCCTCGGCAGCGGCGATCAGGTCTGGCTCATGCGCGCGCAGGAATTCGATCACCGCGCCCAGCACTGCCGGATCGCCAAGCCCCTCTCGAAGCGCTTCGGGAGATAGCCCGGTCAACGACAGGAGCCGCTCAGCCCGGTCGGGCTGGCCGATAATCCAGCCGAGCGCAGACAGCGCCAATGCCTGCGGGTCGGTAGCGGGGGATGGCGCTTGCCGGATAATTGTCAGGGTCCCTTTCCGGGCATAGAGCGAATGGCACGAGGCAAGATGGTATGCGGGACTGCGAATGGCAAAGCGAATCCTGGTTGTCGAGGACAACGATCTAAATCGGAAGCTGTTTTGCGACGTCCTGAAGAACCAGGGTTTCGCGGTGGAACCGGTTGCAGACGGCGAGGAAGCGCTCGATGCCGCGCGCCGGTTCGTGCCCAATCTCATAATCATGGACATCCAGCTTCCAACGATTTCCGGGCTCGAACTGATCGAGGCGGCCAAGGCGGACAAGGTGCTTCGCGCCATTCCGGTGCTCGCGGTGACGGCCTGTGCCGGGAAGGGCGACGAGGAGCGCATCCGAGATGCGGGCGCCGATGGCTACCTGTCAAAGCCCGTCTCGATCGGTCCGTTCATGGCGGCAGTGCGCGAGTTGCTCTGACGCAAGCCTTGACATTGCCCGGCGTCGCCGCTTTTGCGCCGCATTCCGCATCTAGGGACACTCCGCCATGGACCGCACTGAAGTCGACAGCCGCATTCGCGCCCAGATCGCCTCCTTCAACAAGAAGGACATCGCCATCGGCGAGGAGACCCGCTTTACCGACGATCTCGAATTCGACAGCCTGACCGTGATGGATTTCGTTGCCGCGATCGAGGACGATTTCGACATCATCATTTCGATGAACCAGCAGGCCGAAATCGAAACCTACGGGCAACTGGTCGATGCGGTGCTGAAGCTTCAGGCATGACCGACCTCTTTTCCAAATTC
>JAURNJ010000120.1 GCA_030830245.1 Novosphingobium sp.
CATCAAAGAGGGATACCTCGACCTTCGAGAGAGGCTGGAAGAAGCGCCCGAACTGCTGAAGCATGGGGTCGACTATGTGCTGCACGCCATACTCGACCATATCGTCGACGACTATAAACCGGTGGTCAGCGAGATAGAGCATGAGGTGTTCGACCTCGAGGCGCGCGCCCTGGAGAGTTTCCTGGAGCGGGACGACATTGCACGGATTTTCGCGCTCAGGCGCGATCTGATGAAATGCACCACGTTCCTCGCACCTATGGCCGACGTGGCGGGAAAGCTCAAGCACAGCGATAGCCCGTGCATCGATGACAATGTTCGGCCCTATTTCGGCGACGTTCTCGACCATGTCCGGGTGGTCATGTCGATGGCGGGGGGCCTGCGCGACCTTCTGTCGTCGATTTTCGAGGTAAGTGCGCTTCTCGAACAGCAGCGCCTTGGCTCGACAACGCGCAAGCTTGCTGCCTGGGCGGCCTTGCTGGCGGTTCCGACCGCGATTGCGGGAATATACGGCATGAATTTCGAACATATGCCCGAGCTCAAGTGGCAATATGGCTACCCGATGGTCCTTGGCGTCATTGCGACCATTTGCGGGATTCTCTTCATCCGCTTCAAGCGGGCGCGGTGGATTTGAGCATGTCGCTCGAGTCTTCCGGAGGGCACTGCCGCATCTATGAAGCCGGCAGGTTCGTTCGCGAGGGTCGGATCGCGGATCTCGGCCAAGGAGAAATTGATCACGGAGATTTCGTCTGGGTGGCGATCGTCTCCGGGCACGACACGCATCTGGACGCGGCGGCCTCACGTCTTGGTTTTCAATCTGTCGTCGAAGCGGCGCGCAACGGTTCCCCCGGACGCCTGATCGACAGAGACGCGCGCCTGGGAATGGTGCTGAGCGACATCTCCGACACCGACGGAAAGCCGATCTATGGCAACATGACCATCTTTCTCGGCAGGCAATTCGTCGTCTCGGTGACGGGCCGGCCCGAGGCGCGGCGGGAGGGCGATCAGATCGAAGCAAACCCTGGCTTGCTCGCGCGGGGTCCGGCCTATTTCCTGTCCGGCCTGTTGGCTCCAGTGGCGAGCGATTTCCTGTCGGTGGCGCTGGCGCTCGAAGCGCGTGCCGCTGAGTTGGAGCGCCAGGCGTCGGCCGGAAGGCTGCGCCGTGAAGATCTTTACGATGTCCTGCGCTTCCAGCATGACCTTTTCGATTTCAAGCGCGGCCTGGCCGCCAATCTCGGCGTGATCGAGGCATTGACCGCGGAGCGCTACGATGCGATCGATCCGGGCGCCCGGCCGTATCTGCGCGACGTTCTGGAGACACTCCAAGGCTCCGAGCGGCTTGCGCTCGCCAGCCAACGCGTCATCGCGGGCCTGATGTCACTGAGCACGGTCCCGGCGAGCGAAATCGAACGGACGGTGCGTACATTGTCGGCATGGGCGGTCATGTTCGCGCTTCTGACATCGGCCACAGCGCTTTCCAGTGTGAATTTTCCCGGCATTGTCGGTGTGTCGGCGAGGTTCGGCTACGGCATTTTTCTTCTCGCCATGGGCAGCCTCTGCGCGGCGATCTATCTGCGTCTTCGCCGACAACGCTGGGTGTAGCGTTTGAGAGAGCGGTCGGCGATCACACCTCTTCATTGTCCCCGCCACCGGCACCTTTAGGCCGCGCCGGCCGGACCGGTGGTGGCAGGTTGGCCGACAGGCGCAGCTTTGCGATCGTGATTTCCCTTTGGAGCCGGGCGTTGTCTGCCCGGATCGAACGGAAGGTCGAAATGGCATAGAAAAGGGTGAACAGCGACAGTAGTGAACTCGCGATCAAACAGGCGCGCGGATACAGGCCCAGAGAACCCAAGACCATGATCGTGCCAGCGGCCGCCAGTCCCAACACCGTGACGATGATCGAGCGGCGTCGGAATGCGGCGCGGCGGGCCTGCGAACTCGTCTCTTCCTTCATGAGGCTTGATCCTCAAGTTATAACACGGCAGGTGTTTGCGGGCGCTACGGCAGGAGCACGGACGCGAGCGCCGCGCCGGCCATGACAATCGTTGCGAGCCAGCCAAGCACCAGAAGCGGACGCGAGGCCGTGAAATTGCCAAGCACCGATCGGCGATAGGCGATGGTCATCATCGTCGCCATGATGGGGACGGCGACAAAGCCGTTGATGACCGCGCTGTAGACAAGCGCATGCATCGGATCGATCGGTGACCAGCTGATCGCGAGCCCTACCAGTGTCGCAAGGCCGATGATGGTGTAGAAGCCCACCGCATGCCAGGGCTTTTCTTCGAGGCCGCATTTCCAGCCGCGGCTCTCACCCACGGCATAGGCGGCCGATCCCGCCAACACCGGAACCGCCAGCATGCCGGTGCCGATGATGCCGAGGGCGAAGAGCGCCAGGGCGAACTTCCCCGCGACCGGCTCGAGTGCCTTTGCGGCATCGGTCGCGGTCTGGATCGATGTCTGACCGGCGGCATTCAAGGTCGCGGCCGTGCCGATCATGATCGCAAGGGCCACCACAACCGAAATCGCCATGCCGGCGAAGGTGTCGATGCGGATGCGCTGAAACTCGCGCCGCGCCTGGCCGGGCGCCTCTTTCAAAGGTTTTGCATCAGGGTCCTGGGAGACTTGCTCGACCTCTTGCGCGGACTGCCAGAAGAACAGATAGGGACTGATCGTGGTCCCGAGGACGGCGACGATCATCGTCCAGGCACCGACGCCGGCCACCTTGGGCCAGACGAGGCCTACCAACACGGCGGACCAATCGATCTTGACCAGGAAGAGGACGGCAACATAGGCAAGCAGGCTCAGGGTCACCCATTTTAGCAAGGCAGCATAGCGCTTGTAAGGGACGAACAGCTGCAAGGTCAGTGAAACCAATGCCAGGCCAACGGTCAGAATTTTGCCATCGAAGCCGACGATGAGCCCCGCCGCCTGACCCATAGCGGCGAGGTCGGCGCCGATATTGATCGTGTTGGCGATAAACAGCAGTGCCACGAGGCCCGCGACAAGCCATTTGGGCAAGGCGTTGCTCATATTCTTGGCAAGACCGCAACCGGTGACACGACCGATATGGGCGCTGATGAGCTGGATCGCGGTCATCAGCGGATAGACGAGGACCATGACCCAGAGGAGCTGGAAGCCGAAGCGCGCGCCGACCTGCGAGTAGGTGGCGATCCCGCTCGGGTCGTCGTCGGCCGCGCCGGTGACGAGCCCGGGGCCGAGCTGTTCAAACAGCGCCACCGATCGCAAGCGGCGATGGAACTTCTGCAGGGGTTTTGGGCGTGACCGCTGGAGGTCGTGCATTTGGACCGACTCAATCTTTCCGAGCTAGGTCGAAAATCGCCACCGTCGCGCTCGATCAAGCCAGTGGAAACTCAAGGAATCACTAAAACTACTGCGTGGGTTGCTTCATTTCGCCCATTGCGTCCACGGCATTCTTCCCGCCGTGCGCGACCGCATTGGTGTTGCAGTGCTGCATAGGATCAGCGCCCGCTGCGCCGTGTACGGCTTTGTCGATATGTCGAATGGAATTGCATACGTCGAATAACTGCTAACTGAGCCCAGAGAGCCCCGAATAAACCGCGAACGGGCCGCCGCAACGGTGGCACCTTGGACGGTCTGGTGCATTCCACCAACTTTGGGTGCGCGCGAAGCGGCTAACCGACCCGGTCGACGGGAGATGAGCGCGCGGCTAGACAGAGGAAGGATGTGGCATGAAGCGACTGATTGCGTTCGATTTGGACGGCACGCTGGCGGAAAGCAAACAGCCTTTGTCCCAAGAGATGGGCGCCGCGCTATCGAGCCTTCTGGAGGTCGCGGATGTGGCGGTGATCTCGGGCGGTGACTGGCCGCAGTTCGACAAGCAGGTTGCATTGCGCTTGCCGGCCGACGCTAAGCGAGAGCGGCTCTGGCTGATGCCGACGACCGGCACCAAACTCTATCGGTTCGACGGGAGCGCGTGGCAAACGATCTATGCGGACCTGTTCGAAAAAGAGGAGAAGGCAAAGATCCGCGCAGCTTTCGACCGGGCGCTGGCGGAGGCCAATTTGACCGATGAACGCATCTGGGGAGACCGGCTCGAAGACCGCGGCAGCCAGTTCACCTTTTCGGGGCTCGGTCAGCAAGCGCCGCTCGAAGCCAAGGAGGCATGGGATCCGGATCGCGCCAAGCGGACGGCGCTGCAGGCCGTTCTTCGCGAAGCGCTACCCGGTCTTTCGATCAACCTCGGCGGCACTACGTCGATCGACGTCACGCGCGCAGGCGTGGACAAGGGCTACGGACTCAAGCGGTTGAGCGCGGAAAGCGGCATCGGGCTGGATGAAATGCTGTTTTTGGGCGATGCGATCTATCCGGGTGGTAACGACTATCCGGCGGCCGAGATTGGTCTCGACACCGTAAGGGTTCGTGACGTCGCGGAGACGGTCTCGGTGATCACCGCGATCGTCGCTTGCCTGAAACGATGATCGCGCGGAGGGATTGTTGATGGAAGTAACCGACACGGCAACGCTCGCTTGGAGAAAGAAGAATGTATGACGCGATCGTCGTGCTGATCTCCAAGCTGGGTGGCCTTGGCGTATTTCTGCTCATGTTTGGGGAGAATCTTTTCCCGCCGATCCCGTCCGAGGTCATCCTGCCGCTGGCCGGCTATACGGCAGCGCAGGGGCGCGGCTCGCTGCCGGTCGTGATCATGGCCGGCACGCTGGGGTCGGTCGCTGGTGCCACCCTCTGGTATTATGTGGGGCGCTGGATCGGGATCGAGCGGCTCAAGCGGTTTGCCGCGGATCATGGCCGCTGGCTGACGTTGACACCCGAAGAAATCGATCGGGTGGACAAATGGTTCGATCGCTATGGTCGCTGGGCGGTGCTGTTCGGCAGGCTGTTGCCGGGCATCCGCACGCTGATTTCGGTGCCGGCTGGTGTCACCGGCATGGCGCTGGGGCCATTTTTGGCATG
>JAURNJ010000121.1 GCA_030830245.1 Novosphingobium sp.
CCACGTTTCCAATGTGCTTGGCTCGATGCTCGATGTCCGTCGTGCTGCCGATCTGGCTCATGCGGTGGGGGCCTTGCTGCTGGTCGACGGGTGCCAGGCGGCGGCGCGCCTGCCAGTCGACGTTGTGGCGCTGGATTGCGATTTCTACGTCTTTTCAGCCCACAAGCTATACGGGCCGACCGGGATCGGCGCATTGTGGGCGCGCACCGAGCTGCTCGATGCGATGCCGCCCTGGCAGGGCGGCGGCTCGATGATCGATCGCGTGACTTTCGAGAACACGACCTGGGCAAGCGGTCCGCAGCGCTTCGAGGCAGGCACGCCTGCGATTGCCGAAGCCTTGGCGCTCCATGCCGCCATCGATTACATCGATGCAGTCGGTCTCGAGGCGATCCACGCGCACGAAATGGCGCTGGTGCGGCAATTGCGCGGCGAATTGGGCCGGTTGAACTCGGTGCGCCTGTTCGGTCCGGAGGACTCTGCCGGGATCGTGAGCTTTGCGCTCGACGGCATTCACCCGCACGATCTTGGCACCATTCTCGACGAGGAGAACGTGGCAATCCGGGCCGGGCATCACTGTGCCCAGCCCCTGATGGATCATCTTGGCGTGCCAGCCACGGCGCGCGCCAGCTTTGGCCTCTATAGCGACGAGAGCGATATTGCCGCCCTGCTCAGGGGCATCGAGCGAACCCAGAGGATTTTCGCATGAACGAGAGTGAGCAATCGCAACAGCAGACTGCGTCAAAGCCGCCGCGCGCGCGCGTTTCCGACGCACCGTTGCCGGACGAAACGGCGGGCGAGAAGCTGGCGCGCAAGCGCGACTATCTCGAAGGGTTTCTTGCCGAAAAACCGCAAGGCCTTGCGACCGGCGAGCCGGGCGGTGACCTCTACGAGGCGGTGGTTGCGGCTCTGAAGGAAATTTACGACCCGGAAATCCCGGTCAATATCTACGACCTCGGTCTGATCTACGGGGTCGAGGTTTCGCCCGATGCCGATGTCGTCGTGACCATGACCCTGACCACGCCGCATTGCCCGGTTGCCGAATCGATGCCAGGCGAGGTCGAGCTGCGCGTCGCATCCGTGCCGGGCATTCGCGATTGCGAGGTCAACCTGGTGTGGGATCCGGCCTGGGACATGGGCAAGATGAGCGACGAGGCGAAGCTCGAACTGGGGATGCTGTGATGACTGCGACGACAACCCGGCAAAGGCCTGCCGCTGTTACGCTCACGCCCTCGGCCGAGGCACGGGTGGCCGAATTGATGGGCATAGCGCCTGCCGGCGCCATCGGGGTGAAACTCTCTACCCCGCGCCGCGGTTGTTCGGGTCTTGCCTACTCGGTCGACTATGTCACCGAGGCAAACCCGATAGACGAGAAGATCGAAACGCCGGGCGGCCTGTTCTTCATCGATGCGGCCTCCGTGCTTTACCTGATCGGCAGCACGATGGACTGGCAGGAAGACGATTTCGCGGCGGGTTTCGTGTTCGACAACCCGAACGCGACCGGAAGCTGTGGCTGCGGCGAGAGCTTTACGGTCTGAAGCATCGCGCGAAAAAGTGGGGACCGGTTTTTCGCGATCAGCGATGCGACAACAAGAAATGAGATCGCGCTGCGTGCATCAGGTTCTGGCTAAACCGCGTTAGCGCGCGTCGCGATCGAATCCGCTTTCCTCTGCGAGGAAGGCAAGCAGCGCAGACTCGTACTCATCGATCTTGCTATCGGCCTCGATGTGCGATTCTAGCCAGGTTTCCTCTTCGGTTCCGACTTCGCGCGCCTTTGCGACGGCGGCGTCATGATCCGGCTTTTGTGGTTTGCGACCCAGGGCATCGGAAATGGCATCGAAGAAGTTGTCGCGCAGACTCGATTTGCCCATGCGGCCCAGAAACCCGCCGATCGAGGAGTGGCTGTCGTTCATGAACGTTTCGAGTTCGGCAGCGCGCTCATGCGCGAGCGGCTCGTACGAAGTGAACCCTGCAAGGTAATTCCCGACCCCCTGCACGAACAACTGTTTCCATTCGGGCGCATTGTCGCTTCCCAGCGAGGCGTCCTTGATGCGGAACAGGGCTTCGGCCTCGGCGCGGCTGACGCCTGCCGGTCGGTCGCTGCCGCTGGCGAACACCAGGCGACGCAACAGGTCTGCTTCGGCCTTGCTGACATGGCCCTTTTCCAGCGCACCGCCTTTGCGGGTCGGTCCTTCGCCGGTCAGGACGGCCAGTTCGATCTGCCTGAGCACATAAGACCGCAGCCTCTCCGGCACCGAAAGCGCGCGTTCGCAGAGGCGCACGAGAAGCTCTAGCTCGGTGAGGCTTTCCACGCGCCCGTCACGGTCGATCCGCTCGACCAGCCAGTCGCCCTGGGCGTCGCTGACATAGCCTTCGGGTTCGACGCCGTTGACGATGAATTCGCCAAGGGCCTCGACAAAGAAATCGGACCATTCCGTGCTCGGCTCGGCAATCGCTTCATTCACGGCGAAGACGGCCTCGGCCTCTTCGGGCACGATCTTGCCGTCGCCCCAGCCTTTGCGGCGTATCGACAGAACCTCGTCAGCGGAAATCGCGCTATCGGCGGCCACCATGCTGGCCAGGTCGCGGAAATGCATGCTCATCGCGTCGGATCCCTTCGAGAAGGGCCTACTATCGGCGAACAAGCTTAAATCCCGGTTACTTTCCGGCCGAACCGCGCAAGGCATTGACGCAGGCCGCCTTGTCGACATCGCGCCCGTCACTGCGCCGCGCATCGACATAGCTTGCCAGCGGGTCGCGCGAGCGCGAGGTGGGATAGAGGTAGATGTCGAGAATGCAGGCGGTTCCGGCATATTGCAGCTTGCGCGCATCGCCTTCCCAGACATCGAGGCGCGGCTGGCCGAATTGTCCGACAAGCTGCGCCTGGGTCGATCCGATCACGCCCTCCAGCCCCGGCTCCATGCGCAATTCGGGATCGCGCGCAGGGATAGCGACAGCGGTGCGCACGGGCGGTCGCGCCGTGCTTGCTGCCTGCACCTTGCCGCTGGTTCCGCCGCCCGAGGCGCAGGCCGACAGGGCCAATGCGAGCAGGCTTGCCGCGACAATATTCCGGGATGCGGGACGGTTGATGGTCACAGGCTTGCAATGACAGCCATGCACCCGGTGTCAATGGGGACATGGCCTTGCATGGCTCGCGCCGACCCACTAGGCCCCCGCCCCATCCTGTTGTCTCCATTCAAGGAATTGGCATGAACTCCGCGCCACCCGCTCCCAGCTACGATATTGTCGGCATCGGCAACGCCATCGTCGATGTGATGGCCCCGGCCGAAGATGCTGCCATCGAGGCGCTCGGCCTCGCTCGTGGCGGCATGACCCTGGTCGATACGGCGCGGGCCCGCGAACTTTACGACGCGATGGGCCCGGCTAAGGAGATTTCCGGCGGCTCTGCGGCCAATACCCTCGCGGGCCTTGCCACCCTGGGCGCGAAATGCGCCTTCATCGGCCAGGTGGCAGGCGACCAGCTTGGCGAGGTCTTTGCGCACGACATTCGCGCCACCGGTATCCGGTTCGATGTGCCCGCACGCCCCGGCGAGCCGGCGACGGCGCGGTGTCTGATCTTCGTCTCGCCAGACGGCCAGCGCACGATGAACACCTATCTCGGCGCGTCGCAGTTCCTGCCCTCCGCTGCGCTTGACGAGGCGCTGATTGCCGATTCGAGGTTCCTCTACCTCGAAGGTTATCTCTGGGATCCCGAGGAGCCGCGCGCGGCGATGAAGAAAGCCATCGCGGCAGCGCGCGGGGCAGGGCGGGAAGTGGCCTTCACCCTCTCCGATTCCTTCGTCATTGCCCGCCACGGCGACGATTTCCGCGCCTTGATCGATGCGGGCGAGATCGACGTGCTGTTCGCCAACGAGGGTGAGCTGGCCGCCTTGACCGGGATCGACGATTTCGAGACGGGCCTTGCTTCGCTCGCGCCGAAGGTGCCGACTCTGGTCGTCACCCGCAGCGAAAAGGGTGCGGTTGCGGTTTCGGGCGGAAAGCGGGCGCAGGTCCTTGCCGAGCCGATCGCGCAGGTGATCGATACCACTGGCGCGGGTGATCTCTTCGCTGCCGGGTTCCTCTATGGCCGGGTGCGGGGCATGCGGCTTGACCAGTGTCTGCGCGCCGGGGCGATCTGCGCGGCGGAGATCATCTCGCACTATGGCGCGCGGCCCGAGGCGGACCTCAAGGAATTGCTGGTGGAAAAGCTGGGTTAGACAGTCTTTCGCGCATCGCTGATAGCGGAAAACCGGTTCCCACTTTTCCGTGCGATGCTTCAGCCCTGCCGCGCTACCTCGCGCCAACCGATGTCGCGGCGGCAGAAGCCGGTCGGGAAATCGATCCTGTTGACCGCAGCATAGGCTTTGGCCTGCGCTTCGCGCGCCGAAGCGGCCATGGCCGTGACATTGAGCACCCTGCCGCCGTTGGCGACAAGTGAGCCATGGTTGTCGAGCGCGGTTCCGGCATGGAATACCTTTGCGCCGGTTTCCTCCGCTTCCTCGATCCCGCCGATAGCGCCGCCTTTTTCGGGTGTGCCGGGATAGCTGTTCGCGGCCATGACCACGGTGAGCGCGGTATCGTCCGAAAATCGCGGTGGCGGCAGCGAGGCCAGGCGGTTTTCCGCGCAGGCGAGCAGGTAATCGACGAGATCGCTTTCCAGCCGCATCATCAGGACCTGGCATTCCGGATCGCCGAATCGGCAGTTGTATTCGATCAGCTTGGGCCCCTCGGCGGTCAGCATCAGTCCGGCGTAAAGGACGCCAGAATAGGGGGTGCCGGCATCGGCCATGGCCTTGACCGTCGGTCCGAAGATTTTCGCAATCGTCTCGCTGCGCAGCATCGGCGTCATCACCGGGGCGGGGCTGTATGCGCCCATGCCGCCGGTATTGGGGCCGGTATCGCCGTCGCCGACCCGCTTGTGGTCCTGCGCCGTGCCGAACGGGACGATGGTGAGTCCGTCGGTCAGAGCGAAGTAGCTCGCTTCCTCGCCCTCCATGAATTCCTCGATCACGGCCACGGCGCCATCCGCATCGAAGCGGCCCGCGAAGATGTCGCGTACGGCCTCTTCCGCTTCGGCGCGGGTCATGGCGACGGTGACGCCCTTGCCTGCGGCCAGCCCGTCTGCCTTGATGACGACGGGAATGTCGAAAGCGTCGAGCGCGGCCATGGCTTCAGCCTCGCTCTCGGCGCGGCGGTATCCGGCGGTGGGTATGCCAGCTCGCAGGCATATTTCCTTGGTGAAGCTCTTGCTGCCTTCGAGTTGCGCTGCGGCCTTGCTCGGTCCGAACACGGCGATACCGGCGCCGCGCAGGCTGTCCGCAAGGCCGTCGACCAGAGGTGCCTCCGGCCCGACGACGACGAAGCTCACATCCTCCTCCTCGCAAAACGCAATCACCGCCGCATGATCGCCCGCATCGAGTTCGAGGCACTGCGCATATTGCGCAATTCCGGGATTGCCGGGCGCGGCGAACAGCTTTTTGCAACGTGGCGATTGCGCCAGCTTCCATGCCAGCGCATGTTCGCGCCCGCCTGAGCCCAGCAACAGGATATTCATGGCCGGTTCTTCGCCTTTCGATGCAGATTTGCCCGCGAGCGCGCTCCTAGCCGAGCAGAGCGCGGGGGACAACGCCGCGCCGCTTTCGGTCAGCGAACTGTCCGCCATGCTCAAGCGCGTGGTCGAGGACCGGTTCGGCTTCGTGCGCCTGCGCGGCGAGCTTTCGGGTGTGAAGCGCGCCGCTTCGGGGCATCTCTATTGCTCGCTCAAGGACGAGAGCGCGGTGATCGACGCGGTGATGTGGAAGGGCACGGCGCAGCGCCTCGCCTTTCGGCCCGAGGACGGGATCGAGGTTGTCGCGAGCGGCAAGCTGACAACATACCCGGGGCGCTCGAAATACCAGATCGTGGTCGAATCAATGGAGATCGCGGGGGAGGGGGCGCTGCTCGCCCTGCTGGAAAAGACCCGCGCGCGGCTTGCCGCCGAAGGCCTGTTCGCGCCCGAACGCAAGCGGCCCCTGCCCTATCTGCCGCGCGTCATCGGCGTGGTCACGTCCCCGACCGGGGCCGTGATACGTGACATCCTGCACCGTCTGGCCGACCGGTTTCCCAGCCATGTTATCGTCTGGCCGGTGCTGGTGCAGGGCGAAGGGGCGGCGCGGCAAGTCGCGGCGGCAGTGCAGGGCTTCTCGGCACTGCCCGAAGGCGGCGCGGTGCCCCGGCCCGATCTGGTCATCGTTGCGCGCGGCGGCGGTTCGATCGAGCACCTGTGGGCGTTCAACGAGGAAGCGGTGGTGCGCGCCCTCGCGGCATCGACGATCCCGGTCATCAGCGCGGTCGGCCACGAGACCGACACCAGCCTTGCCGATTTCGCGGCGGACGTGCGGGCGCCGACCCCGACCGCTGCTGCCGAAATGGCGGTGCCGGTGCGCGCCGATCTCTACAACCAGCTTGCCGAACTTGGCCTGCGCAAGCGCCGCAGCGTGCAGCGCCCTCTCGCCCTGGGGCGCGAACGGCTGGAAGCGCGTGCGCAGCGCCTGCCGCGGGCCGAGGCATTGCTGGCCCCTGCCGCTCAGAGGCTCGACGAGCTGTCCGAGCGGTTGCGGCGCGGTCTGAAGGACCTGGCAGCGAGCGAACGTGAGAAGCTGCGAGAGGTCTCGCGCCACCTGTCCATGCCCTTGCTTCGCAGCCAGCTTGCGCAGGCGGCGCAGCGTCTCGAACGGTCGGGTCTGTCGCCCGCCTTGCTGTCTCTCGGCCTTGAGCGCGCGCAGGCCCGGTTCGCTCCGCTCGAACGCATCTGGCCACAATTGCACCCCGACATGCCGCTGAGCCGCGGTTATGTCAGGGTTACCGATGCAGCCAGCCGGACGCTTACCGAGCGCGAGCAGGCGGCAAAGGAGACGGCGCTGGTGTTGCATTTCCGGGATGGCGAGCTGCCGGTGGCGGTTGGTGGTGCCCGTGCGCGCAAATCGCGACCTGCTGCCGACAAGCCAGGCCAGGGCGATTTGTTTTGATCCAGCCTGTCTGCTAGACCTGCAACCATGCTGATGTCCTCGCAAGACAAGCCCGCGCGCCTGCAATATGGGCCCAACGGCTTTCGCATCCTTTCCTCGGGAAGCCACGTGCCCTGCGCCGTTACCGGCGAGGCGATCGCGCTGGAGGTTTTGCGGTACTGGTGCGTGGAGCGACAGGAAGCCTACGCCAGTGCCGTGATTGCCACGCGCCGGATACTGGAGGCGCAGTGATTTGCCATTTTAGAGCAAGTGCTGCCCTCGCAATAGCCGTATTGGGTTTCATGGCATTGATCCGCGCTGCTTCGGCGAGCGCAGATACGCCGGTCAGCTCGTCCGAGTTTGCCGTTTCCGGCGACTTGCAACAGGGTGGCTGGATCAGGGGCGTCGTCCCTGCCGGAACCGTTTCGCTGGCGCTTGACGGAAAGCCGGTCGCCTTCGCGCCCGACGGTCGGTTCTTTTCGGCATTCGATCGTGACGCTGGCCCGCGCGCAGTATTGGCGGCAAAGCGTTTGGACGGGTCGAGCGCAGCACGCACACTCGCGGTGGCCCCGCGCGGCTGGAAAATCGAACACATCAACGCGGCGAGGCGCCCCGGCGGACCGACCGAGGCCTTCATGGCGCTGCGCCGTCCCGAACTGGCGCGGATCAATGCGGCCCGGGCCAAGGATACCGGCGCATCCGGGTGGCGTCAGGCGTTCATCTGGCCTGTAAAGGGGCGCATCTCGGGCATGTTCGGATCACAGCGGGTCTATCGCGGTGAGCCCGGGGCCTATCATTCGGGCCTCGACATTGCCACCGGAGGAAGTGGCACTCCATTCGTCGCTCCCGCAGATGGAACGGTGATCCTTGCCGCCAAGGAGCCGTTCACGCTCGAGGGACACCTGCTGATGATCGACCACGGCATGGGGCTTTCCAGCGCGTTCCTGCATTGCTCGGCCCTGCTGGTCGAGGAAGGGGACAAGGTGAAACAAGGCCAGCTGATCGGCCGGATAGGCGCAACCGGACGGGCTACCGGGCCGCACCTGCATTGGGGCATGAAGTGGCAGGATGCGCGGATCGATCCCATCCTCCTTACTGGCCCGATGAAGTAAATCGCTGACTGTGCGTCGCCTTGCCGCCATCGTGCTGCTGATCGCGGCGCTTACGCCGACGCTGTGGCTGCGCGAGGAGGTTCGCTATCCCAAGGGACCGGCCATGCTGCGCTTTACCCGGCTGACGACCGAAGGCGTCGACCCCCGGCAGCTCGGCCCCTTCAAGCTGGAGAGGGCGTGGTCGATCAGCGAGCGATATGGCCGGTATGGCGGGTTTTCCGGACTCATCGCCTGGGGCGATGGCAGGCTGTTCACGGTCAGCGACAGCGGCCAGTCGCTCGAATTCCACGCGCCCGACGCCTCGCTGAGAACCGGTCCGATTGGCGGCATCGTGCTTTCCGCAGATGCGGGCAAGCTCGGCCGGGATTTAGAGGCGGCGACAGCCGACCACGCCACACACCGGGTCTGGATGGGCGTCGAATTCTACAACAAGCTGATGCGTATGGATTATCGTGACGGCAGGCTGCAGGGCGGCAGGCAGGTGCGCCCGGCGACGATGCGCGACTGGGGCAGCAATTCCGGACCCGAGGCGCTGGCACGTTTGTCTGACGGGCGCTTCCTGACAATCCGCGAGGGTTTTGACGGGATTCTCGAACGCCGCCGCCATCCAGCGCTGCTGTTCGCTGGCGACCCGGTCAGCAATCCGCGTGCGGCGAAGGCCTTCACCTTTGTCGGGCCGCGTGGCTACAGCCCGACCGATGCCGCCGAGCTGCCCGACGGGCGCGTGCTGGTGTTGCTGCGGCGCGTGATCTGGCCGATGCCGCCGCGCTTTGCCGGCGCCATTGCCATCGGCGATCCGCGCAGCATTCGCCAAGGCCGCGAATGGCCTGTCCGCGTGCTGGCCACCTGGGGCGGCGCGCTGCCGGTGGACAATTTCGAGGGCCTAGCGGTGGCGCCGCAAGCAGCAGAAGATCCAGGAGCGCCGCTTACGGTCTGGCTGATTTCAGACAACAACAATGGCGTCTTGCAAAAGACGGTGCTGTGGAAGCTGCGGCTAGATCCCGACCGACTGCCGAACCGGCGCGGAGCCGAAATGCCGGCAGAAAAGCCGCTCAGGCGGCGAGCTTCTGCGCCTTCTTGAGTTCGCGCTTCACCTTGAGCGCGTTCTTGGAAAGCTTGGCGTCCTGCGTCTTCAGCAGCCAGTTGTCGAGACCGCCGTTGTGCTCGACCGAGCGCAGCCCGTGCGTCGAGACGCGGAACTTGAAGCTACGATCCAGCGCTTCGGACATCAGCGTGACATTCTGCAGGTTGGGCAGATAAACGCGCTTGGTCTTGTTGTTGGCGTGGCTGACGTTGTGGCCGGTGAGACGACCCTTGCCGGTCAGTTCGCAGATGCGGGACATGCTGATTCTCGCTTAGAAATTGTGCCGGATTTCCGGGGAAGGCGCGCGCATAGCGATTCACCCTTGATCGGTCAAGCTTGCGCGGGCAGGCCGAGGCAATGAATCGCTGGCCGCTACCCCAAGCCATGGTGCTCGCGCTAGATCAGGCGCGCGAGGCTGCTGATGATGGCGAAGTGCCGGTTGGAGCCGTGATCGCGCGCGGGGGGGAAGTGATCGCCATGGCGCACAATGCGCCGCGCCGCCTCCACGATCCTTCCGCTCATGCCGAGATGCTGGCGATCCGCCGCGCGGCGGCAGCCCTGGGGCGCGACCGACTGGAAGATTGCGAACTCTGGGTGACGTTGGAGCCCTGTGCAATGTGCGCCGGCGCGATTTCGCACGCCCGTATAGCGCGGCTCTATTATGCGGCGAGCGATCCAAAGGGTGGCGCGGTGGAAAACGGTCCGCGCCTGTTCGACCAGCCGAAATGCCTGCACCGTCCGGAAGTCTATGCCGGCATTGGCGAAGCCGAGGCAGCAGAATTGTTGCGCGGGTTTTTCAGGGAGAGGCGCTAGGCTGCGGCGCTAGTGCGGCCAGAGGTCAAATGGCCACCGCAGTCTGGCTGACTCCTGCGAATCATTCGCCAAAAAAGGCGGTTGGCAGGGCAACTTTTCCCGTCTATGGCGCCGGCTAAGTCGGCTCTCGCGTGTCAATCGTTCGCGCCTGGAACCGATGTCGGGGGGACACCGAACCACTGACGGAAATCTCGTTCGCAAGCCCATGCAGGGCAAGCGGGCAACACAGAGCAAGGCTGGGTCTATCATGGCAGAACAAGCGGTCACAGCTACTCCGGAAACGGACGCCGGAGACGGCGTACGGCGTCGTGACTTCATCAATATCGCTGCGGTAAGCGCAGCAGGTGCGGGCGGTCTTGCTGTCATTGTCCCGTTGATCAGCCAGATGTCGCCTTCGGCTGACGTCCTTGCCGCCAGCTCTACCGAAATCGACATTTCGGCGATCAAGCCAGGCCAGGCGATCAAGGCCGAATTCCGGAAGCAGCCGGTTTTCGTGCGCAACCTCACGCCCGCCGAAATCGCCGCTGCCGATGCCGTACCGGTCTCCGAACTGCGCGATCCGCAGACGCTTGCCGAGCGGACCAAGGAGGGCAAGACCAACTGGCTCATCACCATGGGCGTGTGCACCCATCTGGGCTGCGTTCCGCTGGGTGCGGGCGATGGTGAGGTGAAGGGCGAGTTTGGCGGCTATTTCTGCCCCTGCCACGGGTCGCACTACGATACCGCTGCGCGCATCCGCAAAGGCCCTGCGCCGCTGAACCTGGAAGTGCCGGAATTCGAATTCGCTTCCGATACCGTCGTCAAGATCGGCTGAGGTAACACACCATGAGCTTTCCCTGGGCCAACGAATACAAGCCGAGCCATCCCTTCATGCAGTGGATGGACGAGAAGCTGCCGCTTCCGCGCCTCGTCTATAACTCGGTCGGCAGCGGCTATCCCGTGCCGCGCAACCTCAACTATTTCTGGAACTTCGGTTTCATGGCGCTGGCGTGCCTGGCAATCCAGATCGTCACCGGCATCATCCTGGCGATGCACTATGCCGCCAATGCTCTGGTTGCGTTCGATTCCGTCGAACACATCATGCGCGACGTCAACTGGGGCTGGCTGATGCGCTATGCTCACGCGAACGGCGCTTCGGCCTTCTTCGTGGTCATCTACGTCCATATCTTCCGGGGCTTCTTCTACTCTTCTTACAAGGCCCCGCGCGAAATGGTCTGGCTGCTGGGTGTCGTCATCTTCCTGCTGATGATGGCCACTGCGTTCATGGGCTACGTTCTGCCCTGGGGGCAGATGAGCTTCTGGGGAGCCAAGGTGATCACCGGCCTGTTCGGTGCGATCCCGCTGGTCGGCGAGCCGATCCAGATCTGGCTGCTGGGCGGATATGCGCCCGATAACGCTGCGCTGAACCGTTTCTTCTCGCTGCACTACCTGCTGCCCTTCGTCATCGTTGGCGTGGTCGTGCTGCACATCTGGGCCCTGCACATTCCCGGATCTAGCAACCCGACGGGAGTCGAGATCAAGAGCGAGAGCGATACTGTTCCCTTCTACCCCTATTTCATCGCCAAGGACGGCTGGACGCTCGGCGCATTCCTGTTCCTGTTCAGCGCAATGGTATTCTTCCTGCCCAACGCGCTCGGCCACCCGGACAACTACATCCCGGCCAACCCGATGAGCACCCCGGCACACATCGTGCCCGAATGGTACTTCTGGCCGTTCTACGCGATCCTTCGCGCGTTCACGCAGGACTTCCTTTTCATCCCGGCAAAGCTGATGGGCGTGCTGGCCATGTTCGGCTCGATCCTCGTCTGGTTCTTCCTGCCGTGGCTCGACAAGTCGCCGGTCCGCTCCGGTCACTATCGCCCGCTGTTCCGCAAGTTCTTCTGGTTCGGACTGATCCCGGCCATGGCGGTGCTGTTCTATTGCGGCGGCGCTCCGGCCGAGGAACCCTATGTCGTGATGAGCCAGATCGCTTCGCTCTACTATTTCGCGCACTTCCTCATCATCCTGCCGATCGTCTCCGCGATCGAAAAGCCTGCGCCGCTGCCTTATTCGATTACCGAGGCCGTTCTCGGCGCGGACGATAACGCCAAGCTCGCGAATGCGGGCTGAGGACAGCAAGACGGAAAGACG
>JAURNJ010000122.1 GCA_030830245.1 Novosphingobium sp.
TGAACGGCGGATAGAACGCGAACCGGTCGATTATCGTACCGCGCTCGAAGAGATGACACGGCGCAACGATGCCATTGCAGCCTGCGAGGCGGACGAACTGATCTGGCTGCTTGAGCACCCGCCGGTCTATACCGCCGGCACCAGCGCGGCGTTGGACGAACTGCTCGATCCGCGCTTCGAGGTTGTGCGCGCTGGGCGAGGCGGACGCTATACCTATCACGGGCCAGGCCAGCGGGTGGCCTATGTGCTAGTCAACCTGAGTCGGCGTGCGCGCGACGTGAGGGGCTATGTCCATGCGCTCGAAGGCTGGGTGATCGACACGCTCGGCGACTTTGGCGTCGAGGCATTCCGCGCCGACGGGCGGATCGGCATCTGGACCCGCGACATCGACGGGCAGGAAGCCAAGATCGGGGCGATCGGTGTGCGGGTGCGACGTTGGGTGACGATGCACGGGCTTTCGGTGAACATCGCGCCCGACCTTTCGCATTTCGCCGGGATCGTGCCTTGCGGCATCGCCGAATACGGCGTCACCAGCCTTGAAAGGCTTGGCAAGCCGATTACCATCGCGCAATGGGATGCTGCCTTGCTGTCCCGTGCCGAGGCCTTTCTCGCCCGGCTGGAACAGCCTTGCCCGCAGGAGTTTGGCAGATGAAGACCTTGCTTCGCTTTTCCCCCGCCCTGCCAGGCGCGCTCATGGTTGCTGCGTGCGGTTCGGGCGGGGGCGAAGCAGAAGGAGCGTCGGCAAAAAGCGAAGTGCTCAAAGGCTCGGTGAGCGACGAAATGATCGCTTACGATGCGCTGCAGTCAGAACCGCCTCCAGCCAAGGTTGATCCTGAGGATCTGCAAGGCGGGTCTTCGAGTGCAGCTTCGCCGGGCGCAACTGCGGTCGACAGTTCGGCAGCATCGGGGACGGCGGGTGAGGGCGGCGAGGCCCCTGCGGCGCCCGAGGCCAGCGAACCGCCAGCCACTGCTGACGAGTAAACGCCGGGCTCACAGCGGCTTGGCGTAAATCCTGTATTCGCGGTTGACCGTGCTGTTGATCGCATCGGCAATCGCGACCATTCCCTGGTTGTCCTCGAGGATCCACCCGATCTCGCCGCGCTGACCCTGGTACGTCTCGATCGCCGCCTTGCGGATGGTCTCGATCATCATGAAGGCGAGCTGGCTGGCGAGCCGAGAACTTTGCAAGTGCTTGCGCACGCCCATCAGCGGCACCCGCATGTCGGCCGGGCGCGGCTTGCGCAGCCAGAGAAGCAATCGCAAAAGTCCAAACAGACCCGGCTTTCCATTGCGGCCGTTGAGCCGCATCTGTGCCTGGTTGAGATCGGGCAGGGTCATCATGAAGGCCACCGGCTCGCCATCGTATTCGGCGATCCTGATCAGGTCGGGATGGACCAGCGGCCTCAGCTTCTTTGCGGTATAGGCGATTTCTTCCGGCGTGAACGGAACGAAACCCCAGTTGTCCGACCAGGCATCGTTGAGGATGTCGCAGATCAGCGCAGCCTCCGCCTCAAAATTGGCTAGCACAACATCGCGGATGCGGATGCGCGGGTTTTTCTCGCCAGATGAAACGATCCGCGCGATCAGCGGCGGGAAGTCCTTCTTGATGTCGAGATCGTAGGTGCGCAGAATCTTGACTGTCTGGTAGCCCAACGCTTCGATCCAGCCATGATAGCGCGGGTTGTGATGGGCCATCATCACCATGGGCGGATGATCGAAACCCATGGTCTGGATCCCCGGCTCTTCCCAGACCGACAGGTTCATCGGCGCGAGCACGCGGGTCATTCCCTGCTGGCGTAGCCAGTCTTCGGCGGCGGCGATCAGCTCGCGGGCGGTGTCTTCATGCTCGGCCTCGATCGCACCCCAGTTGCCGGTGCCCGGGCCCATGCCCTGTTCGGGCGGCTGGCTCAGCGCCAGTTCGTCGATGTGCGCGGAAATCCTGCCGACGACGCGCCCGCCACGCCTTGCGAGGAACAATTGGCATCGCGCGTGCGAGAAAAACGGATTCTTGCCCGGCGTGAATTTCTCCACTTCTTCAGAGCGAAGGTTCGCAACCCAGTTGGGATCGCTCGCATTGAGCCGATAGGCCACGTCGATGAAGGCGCGCAGGTCGCGCTTGCCCAGAACCGGGCTAATTGCCACGTCGCGCATGTCTGTCCCCCTTGGCTCCGGTCAGCCCTGGTCCATCGCGCGGCGGCGCGGGTGGCCGCTGGCAATGCCGCCCGACAGTTCTTTGACCCAAGGATAGGTGACGGCGACTTCTTCGGTGTAGCCCAGGTTGAACACGGTGGGGCTGCGATCGGGCCGGTCCTTCTTCTCGTAATAGGTGCCCAGCAACCGGTCGAACAGGTAGTTGGTGATGCCGTAGTTGCCGTCCTCGTCGAAGTAGTGATGCTCGTTGTGGCGCTGCTTCATGAACTGCACCCACTTCCACTTCGGCTTGAACGAGAGATGCTGGATGCAATGCATGAATTCGTAATAGCAGGTGGTGAGAATCCCCGTGGCGAGCGCAGCGAAGGCCCCGCCCGGTCCGCCAATGAGCCAGCCCACGGGCACGGTCGCCAGGGCGATGGTAGGCAGGGTGGTGTGCAGCGCACCGAACAGGACCTCGAGGTGGTTGGGATCCTGATGGTGGTCGTAATGGATGCGCTTCCAGGTCGGGGAAAGCCACTTGATCCGGTACATCCATTGCCCATGCAGCACGTACTGGTGCAGCAGGTGCCAGACCAGTGGATAGATCGCCAGGGAGGCACCGATGGACAGCACTGTCGGCCACAGGCCTGCAGGCCACAAGGCCCAGCCAACCGCGCAAAGCGCTGCGATCGAAAGATAGGCGACAATCGTGTAATGCTGGAAATAGGCCGTCACCAACTGGCCCAGCGTCATCCGGTCCAGATAATGCGAGCGTTTCCAGAACGGCAGGTGGCTGTCGTCGGCTATGGTCTGGTTCACAGTGTTTCGATCCTCGGGCATCAATCGCGCCGATAGCAGAATTGGGAATCGCGCGCCAATGGTGCAAGTTTGCGGCACCAATGGGGCAGGCGGTGGCCAAAACGACACAGCCAAGCATCCGCCGGATTGCGCATGCAGGCCGGCAATGACAAGGTGGCGTGGAATGCTTGCCGGGAACGGAGCCTGATCCAGATGAAATACCTTCACACCATGTTGCGCGTGCACGATCTCGACGCTTCGGTTGAATTTTTCCGCGACAAGCTCGGCCTCAAGGAGCTGAGCCGGCACGAGGTGCCCGCGGGGCGCTTCACGCTCGCCTTCCTAGCGCCCGAGGGGCAGGAGGATGCCCAGGTCGAGCTGACCTACAATTGGCCACCGGAGGATGGCAGCGCGCCCGAAACCTACGGCGGCGGGCGCAATTTCGGTCATCTCGCCTACAAGGTCGATAACCTCTACGCCAAATGCCAGGAACTCGTCGACAAGGGTGTCACCATCCTGCGCCCACCGCGCGACGGCTACATGGCCTTCGTTCGCTCGCCCGACGGTATTTCTATCGAACTGCTGCAGGACGGCCCGCCGCTCGAACCGGCCGAGCCCTGGAAATCGATGCCCAACGTCGGCGAGTGGTGACAGGCATCGCCGCCGCGCGTTGTTCCCGGTCGCGGAACTCCCTATTGTCTAACTGATTCGAAAATCAAAAACGGGAGAGCGGGCGATGGCGGCACTCAAGGTCATCCAGTGGGCAACCGGCACGGTCGGCATGCACGCAATGAAGGCGGTGAGCGATCTGCCGCACCTCGAGCTGGTCGGTGCGCTGGCCTATGATCCGGCCAAGCAAGGCATCGACGCTGGCGAACATTGCGGGGCCGCGCATTCGGGTATCGCCATCACCACCGACCGCGACGCGATCATCGCCATGCAGGCCGACTGCGTGCTCTACATGGCCAAGGGTGAGGGCAAGCGAGACCAGGTGCTCGACGATGTCTGTGCCCTGCTAGAATCGGGCAAGAACGTTGTTTCCACCGCGCTGACCGAGCTGATCTATCCCAAGGCCTGTGGCGAAGAGGTTGCCTCGCGATTGGAAGAGGCCTGCCGCAAGGGCGGCGTCTCGTTCCATGCCACCGGGATCGAGCCGGGCTGGGCTTCGGAAGTCCTGCCCATGGCTATGTCGGGCGTGCTGCGCCGCATCGATCACCTGCTGGTGCAGGAGATCATGGACTATTCGACCTATCCTTCGGCGGAAATGATGACGGCCATGGGTTTTGGCGCACCGCCCGAGCCGGTGCCGCCAACCGCGATTCCCGTCACCATGGCCGGAGCCTTCGCGGCGCCGCTGATGATGGTCGCCGATGCGCTGGGCGCGACGATCGAGGAAGTGATCTACGAATGCGAGGTCGTCACCGCTCCCAGCGCGCGCGACGCAGGCGGTGTGCGCATTGAGGCGGGGACAACGGCAGGCAAGCGCTATCGCTTCAGCGCCGTGATCGGGGGCCGCAAGGCGATGACCATCGAGCACGTCACGCGCATGGGCGACGATATTGCACCGGACTGGCCGCAAGGACGCGGCTGGCTCGTCACCGTCGAGGGCACGCCGTCGATGAAGCTTGCCTGCGAGATCGCATTCAAGGGCGAGGACGCCAACGACCAAGCGTGTCTGGCGACAGCTATGCACGCTGTCCACGCCATTGCGCCGGTCTGCGCCGCGCAGCCGGGCGTGCGCACCTTCCTCGATCTGCCTCAGATCGTCGGACGCGGGGCGTTCAGTCTCCCGTAACGGCCCCGACGAACTGCTCGAAGGCGGCGGCGAAATCTTCCTTGAACTGCTGCACCACGGCAGTGGCGGACAGCACCTCGTCGATCAGCCCGACGCCCTGTCCCGATTCGTAGGTGACCAGCCGTTTCGCACCTTCGTGGCCTGCTTCGGCGGCGCGGAATCCCTTGTTCAGCGCCGGCACGGTGATCAGCGGCATCAGCGGGAAGGGTAGCGCGCCGGGTGATGCCGGATCGTCCCATGCCTCGTTCCAGCCAGCCTTCAACTGGCGGCAAGGTTTGCCAGTCCGCGCGGCGGAGCGAACCGTGTCGCTGGCTGTCGCGGCGAGCA
>JAURNJ010000123.1 GCA_030830245.1 Novosphingobium sp.
GACGTCTCCGGCGTCAGCCACGTGTTCAATTTCGAACTGCCCAACGTCGCTGAGCAATATGTCCACCGCATCGGCCGCACCGCGCGCGCTGGACGCGATGGCATTGCGATCAGCTTCGTCGCTCCCGATGAGAAGCCCTACCTGCGCGACATCGAAAAGCTCACTCGCGTGAAGCTCGATCCGATGCCGCTGCCCGAAGGCTTCGTTGAAGAAGCCCGCAAGCTGCCCGCCGCCGCAAAGCCCAAGTCTTCGGGTCAAGGTGGCGGCGGCAATCGCGGACGCGGCGGAAAGACTTCGGACCGGTCGGCTCCACGCGCGGATGGCGACGGTGAGCGCAGAAAGCGGCGCTTTGGTTCGGGCAACCGGACGGGCGTTGGCGCGCATGCCGGCAAGGTGCGCCGCGCGGGCTAGTCGCCAACGCGGCTTCGCGGCATAAGGCGCGCACGATGTGGGCCCTTTCCGGACAGACCCCGCTTGCCGCAGCACTGTCGATGCTGGCGATGACCGGCATCGTCGCAGTGCGATATCTCGCGTCGAGCGGACTGTTTGCCTGGCTAACGCGCCGCGTGCGGCCCGGCCTTTACAAGGGGCTGGAGCGGCAGATCGGCATGGAACTGCGCTGGTCGCTGGTATCGGCGGCCATATTCGGGCTGCCTGCAGGCCTTGTCGCCTGGGGGTGGCAGCAACATGGCTGGACGCTGATCTACACCGACTGGCGGGATTATCCCATGTGGTGGATGCCGCTGTCGGTGTTTGCCTACCTCGCCGCCCACGATACGTGGTTCTTCTGGACCCACCGCTGGATGCACCGGCCAGGTCCGTTCCGGCTCGCCCATGCTGTCCACCACGCCAGCCGACCGCCGACCGCCTGGGCGGCGATGAGCTTCCATCCAATCGAAGCGCTGACCGGCGCAGTGGTTATCCCCGCACTGGTGTTCATAATTCCCATTCATGTCGCCGCGTTGGGTTTCGTCCTGCTCACGATGACTGTAATGGGCGTGACCAATCACATGGGTTGGGAAATGTTTCCGCGCCGCCTCGTTCACTCGCGATTGGGCAACTGGCTCATAACGGCCAGCCACCACAACCGCCATCACGAGCAATACACATGCAATTACGGCCTGTATTTTCGTTTCTGGGATCGCCTGTGCGCCACCGATCGCGGCCTCTCGCAGCCATAGGGCTGGCCTTGCTGGCGCCCGCGCTGCTTGGAACCAGCGTGCCGGCGCACCTCGGGCAGGTCAGCGCCACGGTCACCGGCCTGCGCTCCGACCACGGGCAGGTGCTCGCCTGCCTGACCGAAAGCAAGGCGCGCTTTCCCAACTGCGAGCGGGACGTATCGGCAAGAACCCTTACCGTCCCGGCGCAGGGCAGGGTCGAGCTCGATTTCGGCAAGGTTCCGGCGGGGACCTACGCCATCGCGCTTGTGCATGACGAGAACGGCAACGGCAAGCTCGACAAGCGCCTGGTCATCCCGGCGGAAGGCTTCGGCTTTTCCCGCAATGCCCGGGTCAGCTTCGGCCCGCCCAGCTTTGCCTCTGCCGCTTTTGCGGTGGACAGCGAGCAAGAGCACCAGGCGATCAGGATGCGTTACCTGTTCTGACTTGCGGCGGGCAATTGCCCGGCTTAACCGGCTGGAGTGACTGAAGCCGGACAAGACAACGACAGCGAAGCGCCCGCCCGCCTCGGCACGTTTTCACCCTTCCGCTATCCGGTCTATCGCGCGATCTGGATCGCGAACCTGTGCTCCAACCTGGGTTCGATGGTGCAATCGGTCGCCGCTGCCTGGCTGATGACCGAGCTGACCGATTCCAACCTGCTCATCGCGCTGGTGCAATCTTCCGCAAGCCTGCCGATCATGCTGTTCGGACTGATCGCGGGCGCTATCGCCGACAATTACGACCGTCGCCGCGTCATGCTGGCCGCCCAGTTCGCCATGCTTGTGATATCCTCGGCGCTGGCAGTCATGTCATGGCTTGGCATGGTAGGGCCGATTGCTCTGCTTGCCTTCACCCTGTCGGTTGGCGTGGGTACCGCGCTCAATTCCCCGGCCTGGCAGGCGGCTGTCCGCCAGACCGTGCCAAAGAACGAGCTGCCCCAGGCGATCGCGCTCAATTCGATGTCGTTCAATACTGCCCGCAGCGTTGGCCCTGCACTTGGCGGCATTCTCATTTCGCTGTGGGATTCCTCCCTCGCCTTCACCGTGAATGCGGTAAGCTATCTCGCGCTTATTTTTGTTCTGCTGCGCTGGAAGGCCGAGCCGCCCCAGATTTCCAGACGCCCGATCTTCCCGGCCATAGGTGTGGGCCTGCGCTATTGCCTTTCGTCCGGCCCGATCCGCCGACTGCTGGTCCGCGGCGGCTTTCTCGGCTTCTGCATAGCAGGCTACCAGGCGCTGTTGCCTGCGGTGGTCGGCGAACAGCTTGGCGGCAGCGAGATCGACTATGGCCTGATGCTGGCAGCATTCGGTGTCGGCTCGATCGTCGCCGCTCCATTCGTCAGGCAGCTTCGCCAGCGGGTGGAGCTGGAGGGCGTGCTGGCGATGAGCGTGGTGATCTACATATTCACCATGAGCGTGGTGGCGGAAGTGCACGCGGTCGTCTGGGCGGCGCCGGTTGCGTTCCTTGCCGGAATGGCCTGGGTCGCGATCATGACAAGCCTGTCAACGGCAATGCAGTTCCGATCGCCCGAAGAGGTGCTTGGGCGGTGTCTTTCGACCTATCAGGCGGTTACCATCGGCGGCATGGCTGTCGGCGCATGGTCCTGGGGCGCTGTTGCCGACCTGACGAGCCTGCCTTTCGCGCTCCACGCCGCCTCGGCGCTCCTGGCGTTCGGCACCCTGGTGCTCTGGCGGCTGGCCCCGGTTCCGAAGGCGGGAGAAGGCGTGGTTGCGACCGACTAGGGCCGCGCGCCATGCCTCAACAGTCTCCAAACTTAACCGTAATTTTACCATGTTGCGCCAAGAGGAAGCCTTACGAGGACAAGTGGGGCACCACAGATGGACAACTTGCGCGGCCATTTTCCGGACTACGAAGACGCGCACGACGCAGTGCACGGCTTCGATCCGGCAGAGGACGAAGTCGGCCCCGAGCTGCCGCCCGCCGCGATTGGCCAGGATGAGCGCCGCATGCAGGTGCGCGCCTACAACTTCTGGGCGTCGCTGCTGGACGAGCGCGACTATCCCGCCTGTTCGGACTTCGATCCCGCAGAGCAGCCGGATTTCGGCCCGTACAGCGTCCTGCTCAATTTCGGGGACGATATCGACAATCCCGCTGTTGCCTATCTGGGCGAAAAGCTGGCGCAGGAATGTGGCAGCGAAGGCGGGATCGAGCGCCTCAGCGATGTGCCCAGCCGATCGCTGCTGTCACGGATAACCGACCATTTTCTCCAGATCATCGCCAACCAGGCACCGATCGGATTCGAGGCGGAATTCGTCAACCAGCGCGGCGCGACGATCCTATATCGCGGCATCCTCTTGCCGTTCTCCAGTGACAACGACACGATCGATTACATCTACGGCGTGATCAACTGGAAGGAACTGGCCGATCAGGCAACCGCCGACGAACTGCTGCTGCAAATTGACCAAGCGCTTGAATCGGGTCGCCGCGCACCGGACGAAGCACTCGAACTGACCGACTGGATCGAAGGTCCGCTCGACGAAATTGCGCCGCTTCTGCTTGATTCGCCCATGGAAGAGGGCATCGGGGAATTCCCTGAGCCGTCCTTCTCCGGCAACGAGACGCAAGCGTCGGCTCGGGAAATCAGCGCTCCCTGCGCTGCCGTCACCGAAACGGACCTTTCGCTTGCCGACTGGCTGGCGCAGGCTCGCGACCTTGCCGACGAAGCGGCCAGTTGCGAGAAGCGCACGCATCAGGCGCTTTATGCCGCGATTGCGACGGCTCACGACTTTGCGCTTGCAGCCCGAAGCGAGCCAGAAGCCTATCGCGTCCTGCTGGAGGACAGCGGGATCACGGTGCAGGATCGCGCGCCGATGGTTCCCATCGTGCGGCTGGTGTTCGGCACCGGCTATGACAAGACGCGCATCGCCGAATATGCCGCCGTGCTCGACCATGCGGACAGGCTTGGTCTTGACCAGGGCGGGCTGGCAAAGCTGCTCACCGAGACTGCGGGCGGCCTCAAGGCGCTGGTCGCCGA
>JAURNJ010000124.1 GCA_030830245.1 Novosphingobium sp.
AGCGCTTCGCCACCGGTGCGATGAGCTATGGCTCGATCAGCTGGGAAGCGCACACCACGCTGGCCCTGGCGATGAACTCCATCGGCGGCAAGTCGAACACCGGCGAGGGTGGCGAGGATCCCAAGCGCTTCCAGCCGCTGGAAGATGGCCGCTCGATGCGCTCCGCAATCAAGCAGGTCGCTAGCGGGCGGTTCGGTGTCACCACCGAATACCTCGTCAATTCCGATGACATCCAGATCAAGATGGCGCAGGGCGCGAAGCCCGGCGAAGGCGGTCAGCTGCCCGGCCACAAGGTCGACAAGACCATCGGCGCGACCCGCCATTCGACCCCCGGCGTGGGCCTGATCAGCCCGCCGCCGCATCACGACATCTATTCGATCGAGGATCTCGCGCAGCTGATCCATGACCTGAAGAACGCGAACCCCAAGGCGCGCATTTCGGTCAAGCTGGTCTCGGAAGTCGGCGTTGGCACGGTCGCAGCCGGCGTTTCCAAGGCGCGGGCTGACCATGTGACCATCTCTGGCTACGAGGGCGGAACGGGCGCTTCGCCGCTGACCTCGCTGACTCACGCCGGCTCGCCCTGGGAAATCGGCCTTGCCGAAACCCAGCAGACGCTGCTGCTCAATAACCTGCGCAGCCGCATCGCCGTCCAGACCGACGGGGGCCTCAGGACCGGGCGCGATGTCGCCATCGCGGCGCTGCTCGGCGCGGACGAGTTCGGCTTCGCCACCGCCCCCCTGATCGCGTCGGGCTGCATCATGATGCGCAAGTGTCACCTCAACACCTGCCCGGTCGGCGTGGCGACGCAGGACCCGGTGCTGCGCGCGCGTTTCACCGGCCAGCCAGAGCACGTCGTCAACTACTTCTTCTTCGTTGCCGAGGAACTGCGCGCGATCATGGCCGAACTCGGCTTCCGCACGGTCGGCGAGATGGTCGGACGGGTCGACATGCTCGATACGCGCCGCGCCATCGACCACTGGAAGGCGGCGGGCGTGGACCTTTCGCGCATCCTCTACCAGGCGCCGCAGGGCGACAGCCCGTCGCTGGGATGGTCGCAGACGCAAGACCATGGCCTGGTCAACGCGCTCGACAACGACCTGATCGCGGCAGCGCAGCCCGCGCTGGAAGGCAAGCAACCGGTGCGCATCGAGAAGCCGGTCGCCAACGTCAACCGGACGGTCGGCACCATGCTCTCGGGCGAAGTTGCCAAGCGTTATGGGCACGCGGGCCTGCCGGACAACACCATCCATGTCGCGATGCGCGGGGTGGCCGGTCAGAGCTTCGGCGCATGGCTCGCGCACGGCGTGACGCTCGATCTTACGGGCGATGCCAACGACTATGTCGGCAAGGGCCTTTCGGGCGGACGGGTGATCGTGCGCCAGCCGGACCATGTCGATCGCGATCCGACAGAGAACATCATCGTCGGAAATACCGTGCTTTATGGCGCCATAGCGGGCGAAGCCTATTTCAACGGTGTTGCCGGTGAACGCTTCGCGGTCCGCAATTCCGGCGCGATCGCTGTCGTCGAAGGCTGCGGCGACCATGGCTGCGAATACATGACCGGCGGTGTCGTCGTGGTGCTTGGCGAGACCGGGCGCAACTTTGCCGCAGGCATGTCGGGCGGCATCGCCTACGTCTACGATGAGGATGGCATGTTCGAGAAGCTGTGCAACCTTGCGCAGGTCGATCTCGAAAAGATCGTCGCCCAGCCGGACGACGATGATGGGGCCGGTCGCCCGCAGCAGCGCGGGCTCAGCGTTTATGACAACGGCATGGGCGACATGCTGCGCCACGATGCGGAGCGCCTGCGCGTGCTGCTCGAGCGCCACCATCTGCACACCGGCTCGCGGCGCGCCCGCGACCTGCTGGATGACTGGGACGCCACGCTCGGCAAGTTCGTCAAGGTCATGCCGCGCGACTATCGCAATGCGTTGAAGCTGCTGGAGGCGGAACGCCTCGAAGCCGCTTCGGTTGCCGCTGAATAAAGACAGGTATTCACTGAAATGGGCAAGGAAACCGGCTTCCTCGAACTCGACCGCCAGGATCGCACCTACCGCGATCCCAAGGAGCGGCTCCACCACTACAAGGAGTTCGTGGTTCCCCTCGCGGACGACAAGCTGCGCGGGCAGGCGTCGCGCTGCATGAATTGCGGCGTGCCGCACTGCCACACCGGCTGTCCGGTCAACAACATGATCCCGGACTGGAACCACCTTGTCTACGAGGCGGACTGGAAGAATGCGCTCGACGTGCTGCATTCGACCAACAACTTCCCGGAGTTCACCGGTCGCATCTGCCCGGCTCCTTGCGAAGCGGCCTGCACCTTGAACATCACAGACCAGCCGGTGACGATCAAGTCGATCGAATGCCAGATCATCGACAAGGGCTGGGAAAACGGCTGGGTCACCCCGCAGGTGCCCGCGCGGCGCACCGGAAAGTCGGTCGCGGTGGTCGGTTCCGGCCCCTCGGGCATGGCCTGCGCGCAGCAACTTGCCCGCGCCGGGCACTCGGTCGTGCTGTTTGAGAAGAACGACCGCATCGGCGGCCTGCTCCGCTACGGCATTCCCGACTTTAAGATGGAAAAGCGCCACATCGACCGGCGCATGAAACAGATGGAAGCCGAAGGCGTCGAATTCCGTCCAGCCACTGAAATCGGCGTGACTGTCTCGGTGGCCTCGCTCAAGGACAATTTCGACGCTGTGGTCTTTTCCGGCGGCTCCGAGGAAGCGCGCAAGCTCGACATTCCGGGCGCGGAACTGCCGGGCGTCGAACTCGCGATGGATTTCCTGCGCCAGCAGAACAAGCGCAATGCCGGCGACGAGGAAATGCGCGCCGCGCCCGACGGGACAATTTCCGCGCGCGGCAAGAACGTGATCGTCATCGGTGGCGGCGATACCGGGTCGGACTGTGTTGGCACCTCGAACCGGCAGGGAGCGAAATCGGTCACCCAGATCGAGATCATGCCCAAGCCGCCGGTGATGGAAGACAAGGCGAAGACCTGGCCGCTGTGGCCCTTGAAGCTGCGCACTTCGTCGAGCCACGACGAAGGTTGCGAGCGCGACTGGGCGATCCTGACCAAGCGGGTTGTCGGCGAAAATGCTGTGCAAGGCCTGGAATGCGTTCGCGTCGAGTGGAATGGCGGCAAGATGGAGGAAGTTGCGGGCAGCGAGTTCACCTTCGATGCGGACCTGATCCTGCTGGCGATGGGCTTTGTCGGTCCGCGCAAGACGGGCATGATCGACCAGTCGGGCGTCGAGCTCGATCCGCGCGGCAACGTCAAGGCCGACATTGTGAACTACCGCACCAGCGACCAGAAGATCTGGTCCTGCGGCGACATGCGGCGGGGGCAATCGTTGGTGGTGTGGGCGATCCGCGAGGGACGCCAGTGCGCCCGTGCGGTCGACGAGGCGCTCATGGGCGTGAGCGAGCTGCCGCGATAAGGCGGACTTTCAGGGGGATTGAGAATTGAAGGCATTGTTCGGCGCGGCATTGGGAGCCGCGCTCTTCATGGCTCCCGTCGCTGCCCAGGCACAGCAGGTTGGCGACTGGGTGCTGGCGCCATGGCAGGACAGCGTCCAGACCTTCCCCGGCGTGATCGCCGCGCGTTCCGGCGATGCCGTCACCATCCGTTTCGACGACGGCACCACCGAGACGCGCCTCGCCAGCGAAGTTCGCCCCTTCGACTGGACGACGAACTCCCCGGTCGAATGCCAATGGACCGACGGCAACTGGTATGCTGCGCGCATCCTTGTCATGGGTAATGACGGGCTGACTATGCTCGTTCGCTACGATGAGGACGGCGTGGAGCAGCGGACTCGGACCGGGCGTTGTCGCTCTCCGAATTGATCGGCCAGCCGGTCGGGAACCGTTCAGAAAGCTGGATGTAACGCCGCCCGCGATGAACGAAATGGCAATCGCCTCCCCTGACGCATTCGGCACTGCGCGCAGCGCAATTGGCGCGCGCCTCGCTACACCGCGAGGAAAGCTGATTGCGGCAGGCCTGGCTTTCGCGCTGCTGGCGATTGTCGGGGCGATCGCCCTGCTGCTGCAATCGCGCGCATCTGAAAACCTCTCACCCGAAACCCTGCGCGAGCTGCCTGCCCGGCCGCAGGACATGGAAAAGCACGGCGATCTTGCCCGCACCACGCTTGCGCCAGTCGATGCCCGCGCCCGCAACCTTCAGGTTGCCTTCGCCCCGCGAGCCGGAGACAGCGCCAGACCGTTCGATTTCATAGGATCGGACGTGGATCGCGCACGGGCGGTGGAATGCCTCGCCACCGCCGCGCTCTACGAGGCAGGCGATGACACCACCGGGCAGAAAGCGGTGGCGCAGGTCGTGCTCAACCGGGTGCGTCACCCTGCCTTTCCGGGGACGGTCTGCGGCGTGGTTTATCAGGGATCGCAGCGAAAGACCGGCTGCCAATTCAGCTTCACCTGCGATGGTTCGCTGGCCCGCCGGACGATGGGCGAAGGTGCGTGGCGCGCCCGCGCGGTCGCGAGGGGCGCGCTTGCCGGCTACGTTGACAAGACGGTCGGGTTGGCGACGCATTACCATACCGACTGGGTCTATCCCTACTGGAGCCCGAGCCTGCGCATGCTGGCCAAGGTCGGCACGCACCTGTTCTTCGGCTGGCCGGGGTCTTGGGGCGGGCCCAAGGCCTTCGGCAAGGCCTATAGGGGCAACGAGACGGTGGGCCGATGGGCCATTGCGGCCATGCCCGATGCTGGCGGCGAGGCAGGTGAAATGGCAGGGATTGGCGAGGAGCCGATGATCCTCGGGCTGCCGTAGGCCCCGGCCAAGCTGCCCAAGGCGATGGGCAACGTGCCGCTCTATGGCAACAAGGTGAAGCTGGTCGGAAGCGACGGGCGCTCGTTCGGCCTGCTTGCGCCGTCGGGCATCAGCGCATCGCAGGTGGTCAATGCAGCGCTGGCGCTTTGCGGCCAGCCCGGCCCGTGCCGGGTCAACGCATGGGACAACGAGGATGACATCCCCGGCTCCTATACGCTCCCGGCACTGACCCGCTCGACCATGGTGTTCGAATATGTGCGCAGCGGCGCGGGCGGCGGCGCGACTACCCGGTTCGATTGCACGCGCTTTCCCAACAAGGATCCCAAGACCTGCCTGGCAACGTCGGACAAGCTGCCCGACGTGCTTTCAGGCGTAAGGTTCAAGTAGGCGCGGTGCTCTGGCCGCTTACCAAAGCTTGTCCGTGTAGATATCGGTCCCGACGAT
>JAURNJ010000125.1 GCA_030830245.1 Novosphingobium sp.
AAGGACGGGGCCTGGGCGCGCGGCGGCTCGAACTGGCGATGTGGAAGGTCGATGGCGAGGTGCTGGTGCGCCGCTTGGAACTCGCCGCGCCGAGCCGCGATTGCGGGCATATCTCGGGTCTGTTCGGCCGTCATCTCGATGGTATCGACGCCGGATTCGGCATCGAAATGGTGCGGATGCGCAGCATCTGGAGCGAGAATGTATCCCTTTCGCAGGGCGATCTCGAAGCGGCAGCGGAACAGCACGGCACCTCGCTCGCCGCCTTCATTGATCGTCTGGTGGCGCGGCTGGGCGCGAAGGCGGTGCGCCGCCCGGTTCCGCGCGCCAGCCATGTGCCCGAACGCGCGCAGGGGTGGAAGGGAGTTCTGGAGCCTGAAAAGACTTCACAGGAAAGGTTTGAATTTCACCTCAGGCCGTTGAAACTGCTGGATAGTGCGGAACCGATCTCAGTGCTTTACGCCAGTCCGGACGGCCTGCCGCGCCGGTTCCGCTGGCGCGGGGAGGTGCACGAGATTGCCAGGGTCGAGGGGCCGGAACGGATCGCACCCGAATGGTGGCGCGAGCGCGGCTCGGCGCGGCTGCGCGACTATTACCGGATCGAGGACAGCGCCGGGCGGCGCTACTGGATCTACCGCGACGGCATTGCCGGGGACGGGCGGGGCAGCGATGCACAAGGCCGCCCGCCCGACTGGTTCCTGCAGGGACTGTGGGGCTAGGTTGGGATCACCCCGGCATGTAGCCGCCGCCGCCAACCGCCAGCACCTGTCCGGTGCTGTAAGCCGCTGCATCGGAAGCAAAATACAGGCAGGCATAGCCGATGTCGCGAGGGCGACCGAGCTTGCGCAGCGGGGGCAGGTCGCTCTGGTTGGTCGGCGCGCCGCCAAAGCCGCTGGCGAGGGCCTCTTCGTGCGCGGCATTGGCCTGATCAGGCTTGCCCATGATCGGCATGACGTTCCAGAAACTGCCCTGCGAGGTTGCCTCGTTGCTCTCGGGCACGATCCAGCCGGGCGCGACCGAATTGACGCGAATGCCTGCCGGGCCGAGGTCTGCCGCCAGCGCCTTGGTGAAGGCATGAAGGAAACCCTTGGCGCCCGCATATAATGGATCGTTCTTGCCCGCCGGACCCGACAACGCCGCCGCCGAAGTGATATTGACCACGCTGCCCGATCCGGCCCTGCGCATCTCGGCCACCACCGCCTGTGTCATGTTGACCGTGCCGTTGATGTTGAGATCGAGGATCCAGTCGATCGTATCCTGCGTGACATCCGGCAGGCGCTTCATGCCCTCACCGCGCCCGGCATTGTTGATGAGTGCGTCGATCCGTCCGAACCGGGCGATCACCTGCGCCACCATGGCGTCGATGGACTTGCGGTCGGTGATGTCCGTGCGAATATCGACCAGCTCGCCCGTACCGAGGCTGCCGCGCGAATTGAGCGAGGCGGCGAAATCCGCCACCACGACATGGGCATTGCGCTCGGAAAAGACATCAACGATGCCCTGCCCGATGCCGCCATTGCCGCCGGTGACGATCACCACCTTGCCGGTGAAATCGAGGTCGTCCCGCTCCACAGGGTTTATTCCGCTGCTTCGAGCGCCTGAACCCCGGCCTGTCTGCCCTTCATCCGCGCCCTGTCTGCCTTTCCGCCGCGCAGCAGCTGGCCCGAATGATTGCCGGTTTCCTTGTCGTCCTCGATCGTCACCTGTCCGTTGACCAGGACATAGCGATAGCCGGTTCCGCCAGAGACAAGGCGGTACTCGTCGCCCGGAAGATCACGGCGGAACTCGGGAAAGTTGTAGTCCAGCTTGTCGTAATCGTAGACGATGATGTCTGCGACCGAACCTTCGCGGATGGTGCCGCGATCCTGGAAACCGGCGCAGAAAGCCGGGAAGGCGGACAGCCTCCAGTGCGCTTCCTCCAGGGTCGAGAACTTGTGCTCGCGCACGTATTTGGCGATGTATTCGGTGCCATAGCTGCCCGCAGCGAGATACTTGAGGTGCGCGCCGCCATCGGACAGTCCGGGAATGATATAGGGGCTGTCGATCAGCTCCTTGATGCCTTCGAGCGTGGTGTCGAACTGGGTTGCCTGGAATACCGTTTCGAGCCCGTCCGCAACGACGATGTCGCAGACGAGATCGACCGGATGCACGCCCAGGGCGTTAGCAATCTCACCCAAAGGCTTGTTTTCGAACGGCTTGTATTTCTCCGTGCGGGTCTCGCGCAGGCGCGTGTCCTGGATGTCGTCAATGAACATGACCTTCATCGGCTCGGCGCGCAGCCGGTCACGAACCGCCGGATCAGCGAAATTGCGCAGCTTTTCCTCGCGCGTCAGGTCCGGGCCAACCAGTTCGTTCCACACCGGGCCCCACAGATCCCAGTAGTCGAAAGTGAACAGCAGCGGTGGGTTCTGGGTGATGCCCTGACCATAGATGCGCAGGCCCCTGCGGTGGCAATCCTCGAACCAGGCCATCTGGTTGCGACGCCATTCCTGCATCGGCCCGCTAGACGGGACGACCGCTTGGTAGATCATCGGCGCGCCGCTGACCCTTGCAAGGTCTTCCCACTCCTCGTTGGTCATGAAGCGTCCGCCCGAAAGCTCGATGAAGCCTTCGCCGCGCTCGCCCAGCACCTTGGCAAGGACCATGCGGGTTTCCTGGTGCATCACGTCGCTGGGCATCGGCGTGCCATCGAAATCGGACTGCGCGGCATTGTCGCCAGAGGTCTTCTCCGGCTCGCCGGGAAAGCCCAGGCACTGCGCCGACCAGCCGCAGGCGCCTGCATCCATTGCTTCATTCAGCAGCCGCGCCATCTCGGCGTGCTCGGCTTCTGTCGGTTTGCGGCCCGCCTTGGCGTCGTCCAGGCCCATGACCCACATCAGCAGCGGGTTCACGCCGACATAGGGCAGGACATTGACCGCCAGTGGCGCCCGGTCGATCGAATCGAGCATTTCGGGGTAGGTTTCCCAGTCCCATGGCATGGCGCTTTCCAGCGTCGCCATGGGAATCGCCTCGACCTTGGTCATCGAGCGCATGGCGCGTTCGCGGTGCTCCTTCTTCACCGGAGCGAAGCCGAAGCCGCAGTTGCCGATGACCACCGAAGTCACGCCGTTCCAGCCGGAGGTGGTGAGGTAGGGGTCCCAGAACACCTGCGCGTCATAGTGGGTGTGCAGGTCGATGAAGCCGGGAGCGACGATGAGGCCGCTGGCGTCGATCTCGCGGTCGCAGGTTGCGTCGGGAGTGATCCGTCCGACCTTGGCGATCACGCCGTCGGTGATCCCCACATCGCCGACGAAGCGGGAATTGCGCTGTCCATCGACGATCATGCCGCCGCGAATGATGGTGTCGTAATGTGCCATGGCTGGTCCTCTCGTGTTTGGGCGGGTTGTGCCTGCGCGCGCGACCTGCGGCAAGTCTGTTGTGAAGGGACTGGGCAGGACGACAAATGGAACATATAAAGAACATCTGCTTTGCGAATCCAGCCGCGAGACATCATGCCCGAAGCGCCGCTCACACCTGCAAAACGCCGGATCGAAACCGATCCCGGAGGGCTGGATGCGCCGGATCGCGCGCCCTTCGTCG
>JAURNJ010000016.1 GCA_030830245.1 Novosphingobium sp.
GCAACTGCGCGTTGACGATCGAGGTGCGCAGGAACTGACCCTCGCCGGTGCGCTTGCGGTGGCGCAGCGCGTTTATCATGCCGATGGCCGAGAGCAGGCCGTTGCCGGTGTCGCCGTACTGGGTCATCGTCCAGATCGGCTTGCCGCCGCGCGCCATGCCGCCGTCTTCCCACTCGACGCCGGCCTGGCAGGCGCCGGTCTGCTCGTTGCCGGGCAGGGCCTCCAGCGGGCCGGGCAGGAAGCCGAGCGTGTGGCAATAGATCAGGTCGGGGCGCACCGCCTTCAGGCTTTCGTAATCGATGTCAAGGCGCCGCGCCGCATCATAGCGCATGTTGTGCTGGACCACGTCGGCGCTCGCCACCAGGCGGTGCAGCACCTCGCGCGAGCCGGGATGCTTGAGGTCGATGCACAGGCTGCGCTTGGATCGGTTGCAGCACATGGCGATGTGGTTGCGGTGCCAGTAGGCATCGTGAAACGTGCCGACCTTGATGACGTCCGCGCCAAGGTCGCCAAGCGTCTGCGTGCCGTACGGCCCGGCAAGCGCCAGCCCGAAATCGAGCACGCGCACGCCATCGAGCGGCGGCTTTGGTGCGGGCGGGGCAGCGGTTGCGGGAGCGGCTGGCGGCACGGTGAATTTCAGCAGTTCCGCTTCGGCGCGGATTTCCGCCTCATGCTGGTTGGGCAGGGGTGCAACGCCGGCAGGCTCGCTTGGGGCGGCGCCATATTCGATGAAACGGCCCGCCTGCCGCACCGGCCCGAGCACCGGATCATCAACCTCGCGCACCGCACCGTAGTCGAGGAACAGCGGGTCGGTGAGCGCTTCCTCCGGCGAGCGCACAATCTGCAGGGGAATGTCTGCAATCGCTCCGGCGCGCGCCCATTCCTCGCTGGGGAACTTGGCGACCGCCGGGGCCATCTGCTCGTTGTAATAGGCAACGACAAAGGTCTCTTCGATGGCCGTGCCGAGCCGGTCGGGATCTTCGCGGGTCGAAAGGTCCGGGGTGGCGTTAAGCTTGTCGCCCGCCGACGCTCCAAGCATGAAGCGCGGATTGGGCACCCATTGGTGGATCCAGCGCCCGTCAGAGCAAAGGAAGTGGCCCTTGGGAGCCTTGCTGCCGTAAATCCAGGTGGCGAACCCATCGGCGTCGTATTTCTCGGCGCGCTGCCAGACGGTCTGCGCGGCATAGGCAGAGCCCTGCATCATCGAAGTCTCGATATGCTGGCCAAGGCCGCTTTCCTCGCGCGCGACTAGCGCGGCGCAGACTGCCGATATAGCCCCGTAGAACGTGCCGAGCGAGGCGGTCGGCACGCCGACAACCAGCGGTCCTTCGCGCGGCGCGCCTTGCTTCAGGCTCCAGTCCACGTCGAAATCGGGGAATGGATCGGGCGCTTTTGCCATCCGGTAGAGCGAGGTCTCAGGCCAGCTGCGGTGCTCCCACTGCAGCCCCATGCGGGCTGAAACGAGCAGGTCGTAGGCCGGGCGGTCCTTGTGCGAGGTATCGCGATAACCGTCGATGGAAAGGTGGATCAGGCGCGGGTTGATCGCCTGCAAGCTTTCGTAGTCGACGCCAAGCTGCCTCGCCTTGCCCAGCGGGTAGCTTTCGATCAGCACGTCGGCATGGGCGACAAGCGCGAACAGCACCTCGCGGTCGCGTTCATCCTTGAGGTCGAGCGCGATCGATCGCTTGCCGCGGTTCCAGGTGCGGTAGCCGAGCCGGCACCGACCGACATCGGCTAGCCAGTCACCCTGCGGCGGCTCGATCCGGATCGTGTTCGCGCCATGATCGGCCAGCATCATGCCAACCATTGGCCCGGCAATGCCGCGGCTGAGATCGAGTACGCGCAGGTCGGAAAGAATGCCGCTCAACAATCGCCTCCCGGCCCGCCGTCCCCCTAATTGAGGTTCAACACGCGGCGGGCATTATTGGTAAAGAAGTCCGGCCAGACTTCCTCCTTGAAGCCGATTTCGTCAAGCTCGCGAAAGGTGCGCTCCAGCTCCAGGCCGAATGGGAAATAGCCCGCATAGATGATCTTTTCGCGTCCGCGCGTGTTGGCGAAATGGATGATGTCCTTCGGCAGGTGCTTGGGTGCGAAGCCAGAGGTCGAATAGTGCAGGTTCGGCCATTTGAGCATCAACTTCACTGCCAGGTCGGCCCAGGGCTCGGCGCCGTGGCGCATCACGATCTTCAGTTCGGGAAAATCGTAGCAAACCTCGTCGAGGTAGCCGGGCCATTGCGGCATCATCTTGACCCTCGGACCCGGCACACCCACTGCGATGAAGACCGGAATGTCGAGCTCGATGCATTTGGAATAGATTGGATACCAAAGCTTGTCGTTGATCGGGATTTGCGGATGAACCCCGGCGGGAAAGGTCGAGACGGCGCGGATCGCCCCTTCGCTGTGCAGGGAAACGATCTCGCGGATCTGGTCCATGCCGCGATTGCCGTCGACCGCCAGGCAGCCGATGAAGCGGTCGGGATGCTCGCGCAGCGCCCTCGGCGTTTCGGGCATGGTGTGGCTGACCAGCCCGATCTCGATACCGTACTGGTCCATCAGCGAGAGGGTTTCGCCAATGGCGTCGAACTCTTCGCCCTGTTCCAGCTCGGTTGGCACTTCCTTGAACATGTAGCCATGGGGGTGATGATCGGCCTTGTCGCTCTCCCGCAGGGCCGCGACCGCCGGAGTGACCCGCTGCGAGCGGAAGCCGATCAACGTATCGACAATGCCGGAATGGACGGTGCGCATGGGGTAACTTCCTCTTAGCCGATCTTAGTCTGCGGCAGGCTTTGCCTTGGCCTGTGGCACCGGCACCATGTCGATCGGCATGCCCGCCTGATAGGCGCTGAACACCACCTTACCGCTTTGCTCCAGGTGCTCGGCCCAGAACTTTTCGGCCCCGGCGCCATCGCCGGCCTCGACCAGCGCCAGAAGCTTTTCGCGGCTGCGGATGTTGAGCTCGCGCATGCGCTCGCCGCCAGCCTTGGAATAGGTGCGCACGGTGACATCGACATGCTGGGCGGCGACGATATCCTGGATAAGTGTGGCAAACATGTCGAGCGTCAGGCTGCCGC
>JAURNJ010000126.1 GCA_030830245.1 Novosphingobium sp.
CCCTCACTACCGCAAATGCTTCATCGAACGGGCCAGCCGGGCCAGTGCAAGGGCCGACCTAGTGATTGGCAATCACGCTCTGGTCATGGTCAATGCCGCACGCGGACGCGACGCCGCGCAGCGCCCGACGCGCATCGTGTTCGACGAAGGCCATCACATCTTCACCGCAGCCGATTCCACCTTTGTGGCCCGGCTGACCGGGCTGGAAACGATCGAATTGCGTCGCTGGGTGATCGGCCCGGAACGCAATTCGAGGGGGCGCAGGCGGGGTCTTGCCGCGCGACTGGCCGACGTTGCCAGCTATGATGAGGCGGGTGGCCGTGCCATTGCTGCCGCGCGCGAGGCCGCCGAAGCTCTGCCCTCGGAGGGCTGGCTCCAGCGTCTTGACGAAAACCAGCCGTCTGGCCCGATCGAGCAACTGCTCGCTGCGGTGCGCGCGCTGGTCCATGCCCGCGACGAGAGCGGCGCGGATGCGGGATACGGCCTCGAAACCGAAGCGGCGGGCCTGGAAGGGCCGTTCGTCGAACTGGCTGGGCAGGCCCAAGCCGCTCTGGCCGAATTGCGCCGCCCCTTGTTGCAACTTGGCTTACGTCTCGAAGCCGTGCTCGCCGACCCGCCGGACTGGCTCGACGCACAGGGTCGCGCCAGGATCGATGGCGCGCGCCATTCGCTGGCCTGGCGGGTCGATCTGCTTGGCGCGTGGGAAGCTTTGCTCGCGCGCATCGGAGCCGCAGCCGATCCGCAATTCGTCGACTGGCTTGCGCTCGAGCGTTCGGATGCTCGCGAGTATGATGTGGGGATCGAACGGCGATGGCTAGACCCGATGAAGCCATTTGCCGCAACCGTGCTCGAACCCGCTCATGGGGTTGTCATCACCTCGGCGACGCTCAAGGGCGGGCACGGGGCAGGCGCGGATGACTGGGAAGGAGCCCTAGCTCGCAGCGGCGCACAGCATCTGGCGGTGCGGCCAATGCTGTCCGAGCATGAGAGCCCGTTCGACTATGCCCACCAGGCGCGGGTGCTTATCGTCACCGATGTGCCGAAAGGCGATCTGGCGGCGCTGGCTGGGGCCTATGCCCGGCTGATCGAAGCGGCGGGTGGCGGCGTGCTGGGCCTGTTTACCGCGATCCGGCGATTGCGTGCAGTCCATGGCCGGATCGCCGACCGGCTCGCGCGCGAGGGGCTGCCACTCTATGCCCAGCATGTCGATCCGATAGACACCGGCACTCTTGTGGATATTTTCAGGGACGATCCCCAGGCCTCGTTGCTCGGTACGGATGCACTGCGTGACGGGGTCGACGTGCCGGGCCATTCGTTGCGGCTGGTCGTGATGGAGCAGGTGCCGTGGCCCCGCCCGTCGATCCTGCACCGGGCGCGACGCGCTTCGGGGGTAGGTACCGCCTACGATGATGAGATCATTCGTGCCCGGCTTGCCCAGGCATTCGGTCGGCTGATCCGCACCCGCGAGGATCACGGCCATTTCGTCGTGCTTTCGGCAGCCTTTCCGTCGCGCTTGCTCGATGCCTTCCCGCCCGGCACCCCGGTGGACAGGGTAAGCCTGGATGAGGCTTTACAATTCGTTCGCCAGCCTGTTTCAGCACTGGCGCTGTCGCCTCAAAACGAGACCTGAACCGCCCCATGAAGAAGCTCGGCCTCTTTCGCCACGCCAAGTCCGACTGGAATGATGCGCGCCTGGTCGATTTCGACCGGCCCCTCAACTCGCGCGGACGCAAGGGCGCAGCACTGATGGGCGTGCACATTCGGCAGTATGGCATTCGCTGGAACCGGATCATCGCCTCGCCAGCCGCCCGCGTGACCCAGACAATCGAAATCGCTGGCGAAGCAGCCGGAAGTTCACCCCCGGTGATCTGGGATCGGCGGGTCTATCTTGCCAGTTCGGCAACGCTTATGGACCTGCTGCGGGAGCAGGAAGGCGATCCCGCTTCGGTGATCATGGTCGGCCACAATCCGGGACTTGAAGATCTGATATTCGATCTCGTGCCGGATGACGGCTCCAGCCCTCTGCGAGAAATTGTCGAGGCGAAGTTTCCGACAGCTGCCTTTGCCGTGCTGGAACTGGACATCGAACATTGGGCCGACATCCGGGACGGCTGCGCCCGGCTGGTCCATCTCGTGCGCCCGCGCGATCTTGATTCAAAGCTGGGTCCGGAACCCGTCCACTAACCCTGAAAAGCCGCTCAAGGAGCTTTGAGTGCGGTCTCCAGCCGGGCGCGGATGGCCAAAAGGCGCGTTCGTGCATCGTAGGAAAGCGTCACGCTTTCCGCCGGCGCAGCCAGTGGTAAGGCCTCCATGTCGCCCGTAGCCTGGCGAGAAAGAGCCTGGCGCGCGCCACGCAAAGTGAAGCCTTCACGATGCACCAGCCGGTCGATCATCGCCACCGTCCGCACGTCTTCGGGCCGGTAATAACGCCGACCGCCGCTGCGCTTCACCGGGCGCAGCATAGGGAACTGCTCTTCCCAATAACGCAACACATGCTGGCGGATACCCAAGGCCCGCGCTACCTCGCCGATCGTGCGAAGCGCATCTGGCGCCTTGCCATCGGCGAATTGCGGAAGAAGTTCCTCGCCCGGGCCTTCGTGCGTAGTCACCGACCCGCGACCTGATCCTTCAGCATCTGGCTCGCCCTGAAGGTCATCACCCGGCGCGGCGTGATAGGCACTTCAATGCCGGTTTTCGGATTGCGGCCGACCCGCTCACCCTTGTCGCGCAGCAGGAAGGTGCCGAAGCCGGATATCTTCACATTTTCGCCCCTGGCGAGAGCGTCGCAGATGTGATCGATGATCGATTCCACCAGCGAAAGCGATTCCGCACGCGAAAGGCCCAGCCGATTGTGGATGGCTTCTGCGATTGCCGCACGGGTAAGTGTCTCATTGGAGCGCATTTTGCTTCCAGTCCCCAAACACGAATGTTGCCCAAGGACAGAATACTGTGTTTTCACATAAACGCAACAAGCCCGCGATCATGAAGTGAAATTACACGGAATTGGCTTTCAAAATGCCAATTATGACCCGAACTGGGTCAAATGCGTAGCAGACTGGCACCCCAGGTAAAGCCGCCGCCCATCGCTTCGAGCATGACCAGATCGCCAGGCTTGATCCGTCCATCCTGGATCGCCGTATCGAGCGCCAGCGGAACCGATGCAGCCGAGGTGTTGGCATGCCGGTCGACGGTTATCACCACTTTCTCCCTAGGCAGGCCCAGCTTCTTTGCAGTGGCTTCGAGAATGCGGGCATTGGCCTGATGCGGCACCAGCCAGTCTATGTCTGCGTTGGTGAGGCCGGTATCTGCCAGAACTTCGCCAAGTACGGTGGCAAGGTTTACTACCGCGTGGCGGAACACCTCGCGTCCTTTCATCCGCACATGGCCAACCGTCTGCGTGGTCGACGGCCCGCCATCAACATAGAGCAACTCGCTGTGAGCGCCATCGGCATGCAGCTTGGTGGCAAGAATGCCGCGCGGGATTTTACCGGATTCCTCCCGCCCTTCGAGCAGAATCGCCCCTGCCCCATCGCCGAACAGAACGCAGGTCGCGCGATCTTCCCAATCGAGAATGCGGGTGAAGGTCTCAGACCCGATAACAAGGGCGCGCTTCGCGCTCCCTGCACGGATCATCGCGTCGGCCACGCCCACGGCGTAGAGGAAACCCGAGCAGACAGCCGCGACATCGAAGGCGATGCAGCCGTTGCAGCCGAGCGCGTCCTGCACCAGGGTAGCGCTAGCAGGAAAGGTCTGGTCAGGCGTTGCGGTCGCCAGGATGATGAGATCGATCGAGCTCGCCTCGATACCGGCTGACTCTATCGCCTTGCGCGCGGCATCCGTGGCGAGGCTGGACGTGGTCTCGCCCTCGCCCGCAATGTAGCGGTTGCGGATTCCCGTGCGCTCGACGATCCACTCATCGCTGGTATCGACGGTCTCTGCGAGTTCCTCGTTCGAAACTGCACGGCGTGGCAGCTGCGAACCGGTGCCAATGAGAACAGAACGCAGCATCAGGCGCGCACCGCGGCAGTGGCGGAAAGGCGCAAATCATCCATACCTATAGCATCGAGATCGGCCTTGATCCGATTCGTCACGTCTTCCTCGAGCAGGCGCGCCGTAACTGCAACGGCATTGGCCACCCCGGCCGCGCTCGCGCCGCCGTGGCTCTTTACGACAATGCCGTTCAGACCGAGGAACACCGCCCCGTTGTGGTTGTTCGGATCGAGATGGGTGCGCAGCAACTCGGTTGCTGGGCGGGAAATCAGGAAACCGAACTTTGAGCGCAAGGAGCTGGAAAAACTGCGCCGCAGCAGGTCGGCAACGAACTTTGCCGTGCCTTCGACGGCCTTCAAGGCGACATTGCCCGAAAAACCGTCGCTAACTACAACGTCGAAATTGCCGCTGCCAAGGCTGTCGGCCTCGGCATAGCCATCGAACGACAGCGACAGGGTTTCTTCCGCATGCCGCAGAACGGCGGCGGCGGCCTGGAGAGCGTCCGTACCCTTTATTTCCTCGGTGCCGATGTTGAGCAGTCGCACGCGGGGCTCCGTCCTGCCCGTTGCGACGCGTGAATAGGCGGCGCCCATCACGGCAAATTCGACAAGGTTGCGGGCATCGCACTCGGTATTGGCGCCCAGATCGAGCATGACCAGATCGTTGTCCCCGAGGGTAGGCAGGAGCGCCGCCAACGCCGGGCGATCGATCCCCGGCATGGTGCGTAACGCCAGCTTGGCGATGGCCATCAGCGCGCCAGTATTGCCGCCACTGACTGCAGCGCCGACAGTGCCGGTTTTTACCGCGTCGATCGCCATGCCCATGGAAGTGGTCTTGGCGCGACGCAGGGCCTGGCTGGGCTTTTCATCCCCACCAATCGTGTCTGGAGCATGCAGCACCTCGGAGGCGCTGCGCAGATTGGGGTGCTTGTCGAGCGCCGCCTTGATCTGCGTTTCGTCGCCGACGAGGAGGAAACTGCAGCGGTCATGGCGGTGGCGCGCAATCGCGGCGCCCTCGACCATGACACGCACGCCCTCATCGCCGCCCATCGCATCGATAGCGATACGCGGCAGACTCATTTGCGCTCTCCAGCCTTGACCGGCTTAGAGCCCGACAGCGACGATTTCGCGCCCGTTATAGTGCCCGCAAGCCGGGCACAGGTTATGCGGCCGCTTGAGCTCACCGCAATTCGAGCACTCATGGAAGGCCTCGACCTTGAGCGCGTCGTGGCTACGACGCATGCCCCTGCGCGAAGGCGATACTTTACGTTTCGGAACAGCCATCTCGGCACCTGTCCTAGAAAATCCGGTTGAAGCAAAGGGCCGCCAAGACCGGGGTCGGCGGAACGAAGGCGGGCCTATACCCTATTTCCCGCAGGTTGCAAGCGCTCTGCATTCAATGCACAAGGCGTTTATAAACAGGGGGAGTTGGATACGCCATGATACTGCAAACGACACTTAGTCTTGCCGCTGCCGCGGCAATTATCAACATCTGGCTCGCCATTCGTTGCGGCCGGTTGCGCGCTTCTGAAAAAGTCATGCATGGCGATGGCGGCAGCGCACCGCTGATGCGCCGCATGCGTGCGCATTCCAACTTCATCGAATACACGCCCATCACCCTGATCCTGATTGCTGCGATCGAGATGACGGAAAAGGGCGGGCAATGGCTAGCGATCGTTGGCGCGCTCTACATGGCGGCGCGCGTGCTGCATGCGCTGGGCATGGACAGTCCGGAAGTCGGCAAGCTCCGCATGATCGGCATCCTTGTCACGTTCCTGACCCTGATCGGCCTGTCCGTGGTCGCGGTGCTGATCGCGCTGGGACGGTTCTAGCTTCTCCCCAGCGCCCGCTCGCCCACGAAGGGGTTGGTCTGGCGTTCCTGTCCGAAGGTGCTGATCGGGCCGTGGCCCGGAACGAATGTCGTGTCGTCGCCAAGCGGCCACAGCTTGCCGGTTATAGCCTCAATCAGGTCTGCGTGGTTGCCGCGCGGGAAATCGGTGCGCCCGATCGAGCCCTGGAACAACACGTCGCCGACGATCGCGAATCGCGAAGGCGCATGGTGGAACACGACATGCCCCGGCGTGTGACCGGGGCAGTGATAGACATCGAGCTCCAGTTCACCCACAGTCACCGTATCGCCGTTCTCTAACCAGCGATCAGGCTCGAAGCTTTCGCCTTCCATGCCGAAACTGGAGCCGCTGCTGTCGAGCTGGTCGATCCAGAACTGGTCTTCGGACTGCGGACCTTCGATGGGCACGCCCATCTCCTTGGCCAGCACGCCGGCCATGCCGCAATGATCGAGATGGCCGTGCGTGACGAGCACTTTTTCGAGGGTCACGCCCGATTTTTCCAGCGCTGCCCTGAGAATGTCGAGATCGCCGCCGGGATCGACAAGCGCCCCCTTCATCGTCCTCGTGCACCAGATCAGCGAGCAGTTTTGCTGGAAGGGCGTTACCGGCAGGATGGCTACGCGCATTGGCGGTTCGGATTGGGGCGGTTCGGTTTGATCAGTCATGAAACGGCATTTGGCGATGTATTACTGTTGGGGCAATGCTTTCCTTGCGGGGATAGACCTATTCGCCGAGCCACGTTACCACATAGGCGGGGGCTTTGGCACCGGGTGCCACTGCCAAGTGTGGAGCTGCGATAATGGCGGACGGGACACCGAACGAGCAAGTTGACGTAACCAGGGCATGGGCCGCGACGCAAGATCAAAAGGGCAAGGCCAAGCGGCTCCGCATCTACGCCGCGCTAGCCTGGGTTGTCGCGATCGGGGCGGAGATCGCCGGGATCGTGTTCCTGCGTCAGGGCAAGTTCGACTCTGGCATTTTGCCGCTGCTGATCGGCATTCTCGTCGGCATCGCTGTCTTTGCCATCGCCGGAAGCCTGATGTGGAAGGCGGCTAACAAGCACGATCCAGCGAGCAAGGCCGATGGCTTCAGGTTCTTCGTCCAGAACCAGCTAGGCGCGATCATCACCGTGATCGCCTTCCTGCCGCTGCTTGTCCTGATCTTCATGGACAAGGACATAGACCCGAAGAACAAGAAAATCGCGGGCGGCGTCGGCGTGGCTCTCGCCCTGCTGGCCACCGTGGTAGGGATCGACTTCAACCCGCCCTCGACGGAACAATATACCGAAGACATGAATGCCTGCGCCGCGCAAATCAAGGCCGGTGAGCCGACCACTGCCTGCTCGCCGGAAGTTGCCGCCCAGGCCCAGGAAATCGCGCGCGATACCGATGCTGTCGCCGAAGCGACAAAGGACGCCGCCAACCCCAACGGTCGCGATGTGGTTTACTGGATCGCGCCCAAGCCCGGCGAAACGCGTTCTTCGAACCCGCTCGTCTTTCATCTTTGCGAGCAGGTCAGCCCGCTGCGCGGAAAGACCGTGACCAGCGGCTCGGTCACCGAGGCCTACAAGCAGAACGCGACCCGCATCACCAAGCAGATCCCCATGGAACAGCGCCAGTGCGGTTTCGGGGCTGCTGCGGCGGCCGAAGCTCCGGCTGACGCAGCGAACTAGATCCGCCCGCTTTTCCAGACTGCCCGGCCGATCACCTGCGCCTCCACCAGAGGCGCCTCGATCGGCGGGTAAGCCCGGTTGTCGCTGATCAGGACCAGCCGGTCAAGCCTGCTGGTGTCCAGTCGCTTGACCAGCAATGCTCCATCGAGCCTTACGACGTGCACCCCGTCGCGCAGCGGTCGGCGCGTACCGTCGACGAGAATTTCATCGCCATCGCGCAACGTGGGTTCCATCGAATCGCCGTTGACCTCGACAGTCGAGAGCATCGCCGGGTCGAGACCGCGCTGGCGCAGCCAGCCACGCGAAAATCGCAGCGCGCCGATCGCCTGCTCACCGACAGCTAGCGCGCCAGGTCCTGCGGAAACTCCAAGCTCGAGCCGTGGAATATTCACCCAGTCGCCCTCCGCTTCACGCGTCGAGGAAATTTCCTCTGGTGCACCGAGTTCCTCCTGGCCCACGCCGAAGTAGCGCGCCAGAGTCGCACGGTCGACCTCCTCCAGCTTGCGCGGGCTACCCTTGCGGACAAACTGCTGCAAGTAACTCGGATTGCGTCCTAACAGCTGGGAAAGCGCGGAAAGGCTGGTCCCGCGCTGGCGAGACAGCTCCAGCAGGCGCTGACGAGGATCGGCGATTTCCATCTTTTAATCGTTACACGAGGTAAATTTCCTAGACAAGTAGGAAATCGATGGGAACAAAACGGGATCAGATGATCGATTCGCACTAGACCGGAGGAGATGGAGCGACATGCTGCTGCGCAAGATCGAGAAGTTCCTACGCGACCACGAAATGCCCTGGACCAAATTCGGCAGGCTCGCCGCGCACGATCCGCGCTTCGTCGCCGATCTACGCAATGGCCGCACCCCGCGCCAACAGACCAAGCGGCGCATCGAGGCCTTCATGGCCGGATATGGGGAGACCAGCCATGCAAATTGATCCCGGCTCGCACAGCGTGATGGTGGCTCGTCTGAAGGCTGGAAGGGCCCCATGGAAGCGCATCGTGCGCGCGCTTCTCGATCTGGCCGGCGCTTCTGCAGAGTTCGTGCGCCATGGCGAGAGGCCCTGGGCCAGCGTTACTTTATCGGGAGCGCGGCACACGGTTGCCCTTGCCTTCGAGGGCGAGGCAGCGATGGACGCGGCGGACCTGTTCATCGTCGCTCTGCCCGATCATGAATTCCTGATCGGGGGCAAGCTGGTCGCCGATGCTACGATCGTTTCGGTCGAGCAGAGCGCCCTGCCCGCGCCCCGAACCTTGGTGGAAGCGGAACTGCTGGTACTCGACGATGCTTGAAACCTAATACCCTAGCGCCAGATCGACTTGCGCGATCAGCGGATCGCCGCGTTCCCACCGCCCCAGGTTCTCGAGAAACCGCTCTGAAGCGCGCGCGAACAGGGCGGTTTGCGAGCGACCCGAGAGATGCTGCGAAATATGGATATTCGCGCATTTCCAGAGCGGATGATCAGATGGAAGCGGCTCGGGGTCGGTCACGTCGAGGAACGCCCCGCCAATCTGTCCGGAGTTCACGGCCGCGATCAGCACGTCCTGATCGATCACGCTGCCGCGCGCAAAATTGAGAATCGAGGCACCCGGTTTCATCGCCGCGAATTCAGCAGCGCCGAACATCGCGTCGGTCTCGGCCGTGGCCGGCACGGCAACGATCACCCAATCGAACTCGCCTAGCACCGCGCGCCAGTCGTCCATGCCTAATGCGCCGTCACGGGCGCTGCGTCGTACTTCGGTGACCGCGACCTCGAACGGGGCAAGCATGGCGG
>JAURNJ010000127.1 GCA_030830245.1 Novosphingobium sp.
CGCCATTGGTATGCGGCTTCACTTGCCGGACAAGGTCGAGATTGACGATGGTGGAACGGTGCACCCGCTGGAACACGCGCGGGTCGAGCCGGCGTTCGAGATCCTTCATCGTCTCGCGCAGGATCAGCGAATTGTCGGCGGTGCGGATGCACATGTAGTCCCCCGCTGCCTCGATGTGCTCGATCGAATCGACATCGATGCGGAAGATCTGGCCGCGGTCCTTGATGTTGATGAGCTGTTCATAGCGCGGCGCGGCAGCCTCGCCTTCGTCGGGCATGGCCTTGATCGCGTCGGGCGCGACTTCGGCAAGCACGGTCTTGAGCTTTTCGGCTTCCTCGGAGGACTTCTTTTCGGCGAGGCGGACGCGCACGCGCTCCAGCGTGTCCGCCAGCTTGTCTTCCTCGACCGGCTTCATCAGGTAATTGACGGCATTGGCCTCGAACGCACGGACAGCGTGCTCCGCATAGGCGGTGACAAACACGATCAGCGGCGGCTCGATCTCCATCACTCCCTTTACCACCGAAAATCCGTCGAAGCCGGGCATCTGGATGTCGAGGAAGACTAAATCGGGCTTTTCCGTCTTGATCTTGCGGATAGCCTCGCGCCCATTGGCGCAGGTATCGACGATCTCGACATCGGGATATTTCTCAAGGCGCAGTTGCAGGCCCTGGATGGCCAGCTTTTCGTCGTCGACGATGATGGTGCGAATGGTCATGAACTAAGCCTCGTTCCTGGGGCCTGCCGGCCCTTGGCGGGTTGTGTGGTCATTCCGCTGCTGCGGCTGCCTGCGTCAGGTCTGATGCAGCCGCGACCGGGGCGCTGATTTCCAGCGGAAGTTCGATGATGACGGCAAAGCCGCCCTCGGTGGGTTCCATGGTTTCGAACAGGTGCTTATCGCCATAGGCCTGTTCGAGTCTTTCGCGAATGTTCGCCAGGCCAACGCCTGTCGACACCGGTTCTCCTCCATCGAAGGTGATGCCGCTAAGCCTGCGGTCGGTCACCTCGCTTTTCAAGCCGGGGCCGGTATCGGAGACGGCGATCCGAAGCGCTGGCCCGACAAGCTGAGTCTCGATGCGGATTTCGGCGCCGCTTTCCTGCGCGCCTACAGCATATTTGATCGCATTTTCGACCAGTGGTTGCAGCAGCAGAGAGGGCAGGAGGGCGTTGCGCGTGGCCGGATCAATGGCGAACGTGGTCCGCAGCCGTTCCTCGAAGCGCATCCTCTCGATGTCGAGGTAAAGCTTCAGGGTGTCCACTTCCTGCGCCACCGTCACGCGCGCCGATGGCTCGTTGATCAAGGTGTAGCGCAGGAACGAGGACAGGCGGCTGAGCATCGCATTGGCGGGCTCGGTCTGTTTGAGCAGCACCAGCGTCGAGATCGAATTGAGCGTGTTGAACAGGAAATGCGGGTTGAGCTGGTAGCGCAACATGGCGAGCTGGGCCATCGTGGCCTGATTTTCCAGCCGGATCAGCTGGTCGTTCTGTTCTTCGACCTGGATGAAGAAATTGATCGCGTAATAAAGCGCGGACCATGCGCCGAGAAGCGTCGCATCGAGATAGAATACGCCGATGAACAGCTGGGTGAAGCTCGCCTCGCTGTCGGTGCGATAGAGCGAGATCACCCAGGCATCGATGAAGGCGTGGAGTGAAGCCGCGAGGAGCAACAGCATGGCTGTCGCGGTCCAGGTGATGAACGGGCGCTGCGCGATGAGCTGACGGTAAATCACCGATAACACCAGCGAGATCGAAAACCCGGTGATCGTGGCTATCAGCACAAGGACAAGGAAGGCGAGCGGCTGATCGTTCGCGATTGCCGACATTGCGCGCAGCAGCATGGCTCCGCTCCAGCCGGCCAGTTGCAGGCGCCAGAATGCCTGGTTCTTGTTGGTGAAGAACGGGCTCGGCCTGACAGGAAGCATCGCCATGACGGGGTTCTAGCCGAAAAGCCGCATTACGCCAAAACAATGTGCGTTGCAGCTAGCTCCGGACATCCTTTATCGCCTGCGCCAGCTGCTCGTAGCCTACCGCGCCGGAAATCAGCTTGTTGCCGATCACCCAGCTTGGTGTGCCTTCAAAGCCGAGCTGCCGGGCATGATCGACGCTGCGCGCCACCTCCTGCCCGATGCGTTCGCTCCCGGCGGCTTCCCGCGCCTTTGCGAGGTCCAGCCCGGCCCGGCGCGCCGCAGCTTCGATTGTCGCCGGATCGGGAGGGCCGACGGCGAACATGGCGTCGTGAAACGCGGAAAATTTGCCCTGTTCGGCAGCGGCGAGCGCCATGCGCGCGGCAGCCTCGCTCTGGTCGGACAGGATCGGGATATCGCGCACTACGACGCGCAGATCCGGGTTTTCCTTGATCAGTCGGGCAACATCGGAAACGCTCTTGCGGCAGAAGCCGCAGGCGTAATCGGAAAACTCGACGATGGTAATCTTGCCCTTGGGGTTGCCCAGCACGGCCCCCGGATAGGGAGTCTCGACCTCGCTGCGGACCCCGGACAACCGCTCGACATTGGCCTTGCGTTGCAGGTTTTCCATGGCCTTGGGCAGCACTTCGGGATGCTCCAGGAGGTAATCATGCACCACTGCCTCGATCGCGCGCCTGTCGCCGCCGGAAAGCGCCGCAGCCGGATCGCCGAACTGGCGTGCAGCCAGCCAGCCAAGACCGGCGGCCACGGCAAAGGCAACGAGCAGGCCTGCGATCCAGGCCAGCGAGGGGCGCGATTGGGATGGGGAAGTCATGCGCCCCACTATCTATTGTTCTTCTTGCGCCGTTCAAGCTCCGCTTGCGCCGCAAGGGCAATGTCCTGCGCGCGCAACCAGTCGGGCGAGCCCTGCGGCAGCGCCGCTTCGGCAGCCCTTGCGCTGTTCAGGGCCTGCGCCATGTTGCCCGAAAGCATCTGCTGTTCGGCGCTGGCCAGCCGCGCGCGCGGCATGTCGCCGTTCGAGCCATAGACAACGCCAAGCTGATACCAGGCGAATGGATTGCGCCTGTCGCGCGCCACAGCCGCCTTGAGCACGCGCTCGGCCTCGACGAAATTGGCGCGATCTTCCGAAGCGATCAGGGCATGGCCGAACAGCGTGGCGATGAGCGGATCGTTGCCAGTGAGCTCGGTCGCCTTGCGCAGCGCGGACAGCGCTTCGCCCGGTTTGCCCGATTCGAGCAGGATCTGGCCCTTGAGTTCGAGGAAGTAGGGATTGTCCGCCTCGGCCTTGAGCAGTTCTTCCGCCTCGCCCAGCGCCAGCGGCAAATGAGCATCCTTGTGAAAGGCATAGGCGCGGGCATAACGCGCCGGGATCGAAACGTCGCTCACCGGATAGACACGCAGAGTGTCGCTCGGCAGCGCGAGATATCCGAACAGCTTGGCCTTGGCGCGGGCAAACCGCTTCTCGATGGCGGGATCGCTGGGCCGGTTCCACGCCGGGTCCTTCTCGTAGGTATCCTGCAGGGTAGTGATGCGATCTCCGGTCATCGGGTGAGTGCGGGCGAATTCGTCGTCGCGGCTTGGCTGGTAGCCATAGCGGAATTCGAGGTTCTGCAATTTCTTGAAGAATTCGATCGAACCGCGCCCGGTGATGCCCGCAGCGGAAAGATATTGCGCACCCGCCGCGTCGGCGCTGGCTTCCTGCGAGCGGTTGTAGGCGAGGAACTTGCCCATCGCCGCTTGCTGCCCAGCCATCAGCACGCCCATTGCGGCATCGCCTGCGCCAGCCACTGCCGCTGCTGCCCCCAGCAGCAAGGACAACAGCGAAATACCGGTCGCCGCCTGCGCGCCAGGGTTGAACACTGCGTGGCCACCTGTGACGTGGCCAAGCTCGTGGGCGATAACGCCCTGCACTTCGTTGGCGTTCGATGCCTCGTTGATCAGGCCGCTGTTGATGTAGACCGCCTGGCCGCCCGCGACGAAGGCGTTCACCGAAGGGTCGTTGATCAGGATTACATCGACGTTTTCCGGCTGCAGTCCTGCGGCGGTGATTAGCGGCGCCGCCATGTCGGCGAGCAGACGCTCCGTTTCGGCATCGCGCAGGATCGATTGCGCAACCACCGGGCGCGCGCCGAGCAGCAACGCTGCAAGCAGGGCGACGAGCATGGCTGCGATGTGGCGCGGAGGCGGCATGGCTCATCCTAGGCCATGCAGCGCTTAACCGGCAATGAAGATCACGGGCAGGACGCCGAATGTCAGCCGACGAGGCGACGCGCTGCCTTTTCGATCAGCGCGGGCTGGTCGTCCACTTCGCCAAGGATCTCGACTCCACCACCAGGTGTGCGGCGGGCAACCAGAAGCGTAAATTCCGCTCCGGACGTAGGGACATCGTCAAGCGTGTGACCCTGCATCGCGCGCAGCTTCGCAATGAGGGCATCCTGGCGCGCTTCGAGATCGGGTTTTCCGCTGGCGAGCTTGCGCAAGCGTCAACTCCGGCTGAATCGACAAAAACGCACCGTTGCCATTGAGGGCCGCGCTGCGATCCAACAAGTGCTGGGCCACCTCGGTTGCCGATACTGCCTTGGCAGCCAGCTGCGCGGCAGTCTCAGCCACGCTCCAATCATGAATTGCCTGCGTCATTCGATCACCTTTGGCACCAAAAACATGCCACGCTCCGCGGCGGGCGCGTTTTGCATGTTGGCTTC
>JAURNJ010000017.1 GCA_030830245.1 Novosphingobium sp.
CGATGACGCCGGAGGAATTCGAGGAAGCGCTCGGGCTTGAACCCAAATTCGACATGCCCGCAGGATCGCGGCGATCGACCGAGATGGTGGGCCTCATCGATGAGTCCGAAGGCGGACTGGGCCGTGACGCCATGGCCGGTGTGCGCCCCTCGCTGGTGCGCAAGGTGCTGGCGGGCAATCGCGGCCGCATGGTGTCGCGCTGGGGCCATATCCTCCTGCGCCGTGCTTTGGTCTCCCGTCTCGACGCGCCCGAGGGAATGAATGCCGCCGATTTCGCTGGCCTGCGCGCCGCCGTGCTGGTGCGCATGGGCGAGATGGAAACCGCGCGCGCTCTGGTTCAGGACGTTGACGTTGACAATTACACCGCCATTCTCACCAATGCGGCTTTCGCTGCCTATGTCGGCACCGGGGATTTTACCGGCCTGTGCCCCGTCGTCATCAAACGCGGGGCGACCCGCGAAGATCCGCAATGGGAAGCGGCCAACGACATATGCAGCGGCGCACGCGGCGATGGCCGTGCTGCCTTGCAGAGCCTCGACCGCGCCTTGCGCAACGACGACATGGCCAGGATCGATCTCTTGTTGGCCCAGCGGTATGCCGGAGCGGTCGGAGCATCGCGTCGGGCCGTCACGATTGAGTGGGACGAGGTCAAGGCGATAACGCCCTGGCGCTTTGGCCTTGCGGTTGCTCTTGGCTTGCGCCCCCCCGCGAACCTTATCGATTACACCAACCGGCAGCTTTCCGGCGCGGCGGTGGTAGCGCCGGCCCTCGGGCTTGCGGATCGGGCTCTCGCGGCAGACCATGCCGCGGGCCTTGGCATCCTCTCGAGTTCGGCCATGGTTGATCTCTATGGGCAGATTTATGCCTCGAACGACATCGATGGCGACCTGGCTCAGCGGGCGGAGGAATTGCGCCGCGCCTATGTGCTGCGCGATCCGGCCGCGCGCAGTGTCGCAATACAGACCATCTGGAACAGCGCCTCGGACGAGCCGAGGCGGCATTCGCGCCAGGTTCTCACCGCCTATGCTGCCGCGCGCCTTCCCGTCGATGATACGCTTGTCGACCAGTCGGGGGACCTGATCGCCTCGATGCTGACAGCGGGCCTAGACCGCAATGCAGCGCGATGGGCAAAGACCATCGACGAAGGCGGACAGGCATGGGCCTTGCTCGCGGTTGGCGCACCGCGCGGCACCGTGGAAATCGATAGCGGGATAGTCGATACCTATCTCGACGATGACGAAAGCACCGAATCCCGCAAATCCGCGTTTCTTGTTGCGGGGCTGGCCGGACTTGGCAGGATCGATGCGGGCACCAAAACCGAGTTCGAGAGCCGACTCGAACTCGATCTCGATCGCCGCTCGCGCTGGTCGTCCTATCTCGACCTTGCAGCGAAGCAGGATCGCCCGGCGCTCGTCGCGATGCTCGCTGGCCTTGGCATGCAGGGGTCAGGTTGGGACAGGATGACGCCGCGCCATCTCTATCACATCGTCTCCGCGCTGCGTCGGGTGGGGCTTGAGGCAGAGGCGCGGATGATCGCGGCAGAGGCCGTGGCCAGAGCCTGACGCCATGACACCTGCTTCGGGCGATCTTAACGAACCGGGGCAGGGCGACCGCGCAATCGGGCGTTTTCTCGAAATGATGGCAGCTGAACGCGGCGCTGCTGGCAATACGCTGGCGGCCTATGCACGAGATCTTGCTGCAGCGAGGGAGGTCGTTGGCGATCTGGTCGATGCCGACCGGAACGCGCTTGGCTCGCTGGCCAATGCCTGGGCGGACCTTGCGCCATCGAGCCTGGCGCGCCGCTGCTCGGCGTTGCGGCAATTCTTCGGCTTTTGCCTCGACGAGGGCCTGCGCGCAGACGATCCATCGCCGGTGCTGCCCAAGCCGCGCACGCGCAGACCGCTTCCGCGGCTCCTGTCGTCGAGCGAGATTGAAGCGATGTTCGCCCTGGCCGAACAGCGCGCCAGCAGCGACCGGCGCGAGGCCGTGCGGCTGCTGTCTCTCCTCGAGTTGCTCTACGGCTCCGGCCTGCGGGCAACAGAGCTTGTCAGCCTGCCGCTTTCGGCTGTGCCTCGCGATGCACCCTTGCTGACCGTGACCGGCAAGGGCGGCCAACAGCGCATGGTTCCAGTAAGCGGTCGCGCACGCCAGGCGCTCTCCAGATGGTTGACGGTGAGGGGGGAGGGCGGCGGAAAGTTTTTGTTCCCTTCTCGCGGGGCGACAGGACACCTGACCCGGGTCAGGCTGTTCCAGCTGCTGCGCGGACTTGCTGCCGATGCCGGTATCGCGCCGGAGAAAGTCTCGCCGCACATTTTGCGTCACGCTTTTGCCACGCATCTGTTAGAGGGCGGGGCGGACCTGCGCATCCTGCAGACGCTGCTTGGCCATGCCGATATTGCCACCACGCAAATCTACACGCATGTTGAGAGCGCAAGGCTCGTCGCCTTGGTTAACGAGCGCCACCCGCTGGGTCGCGGATGAACGGGTCAGAGGAGATCTGAGAATGATGAAGAAGCGCAGGTTCCCGGCAAAAATCGGCCTTCTCGTCGCTAGCGCCGCCCTGTCCCTCGCTGTGCTGGCCAGCCCGTCCGAGCCGGAGGCAAAGGAAAAGAAAGCCGCTCTTCCCGCGACTGTCGCCGGGATCAGCGCCTCTGACAAACAGCAGGGAGCGAAGGCGCACCCGGAACTTCTCGCCGAGTTCGGCGGGGCGGTTTCCGGGCCGCAAGCCGCCTATGTCGAGCAGGTCGGCAAGGCGATCGCGGTCCATTCCGGACTGTCCAACGCGAAGGATGATTTCACCGTCACTTTGCTCAATTCCCCGGTCAACAACGCCTTCGCAATCCCCGGTGGTTACATCTACGTGACTCGCCAGCTCACTGCCTTGATGAACAACGAAGCCGAGCTGGCTGCCGTACTCGGCCACGAGGTTGGGCACGTCGCCGCGCGCCATTCGAACAAGCGGCAGAAGGCGGCGACGCGCAATTCGGTGATCGGCGTGCTTGGCGCGGTGCTGTCAGGCGTATTGCTTGGAGACAGTTCGCTTGGGCGGCTCGGCCAGCAGGTTTTCTCGCAGGGCTCGCAGATGCTTACCCTCCAATATTCGCGGGGGCAGGAAATCGAATCGGACAATCTCGGCATCTCCTACCTGGCGAAAGCCAAGTACGATCCGCGGGCCATGGCCAGCGTTCTGGAGAGCCTAGCGCGCCAGAATGCGCTGGAAGCACAGCTGCGCGGCACCGCCAATCAGGTGCCCGAATGGGCTTCGACTCACCCCGATCCTGCATCACGTGTGCGCGATGCCCGAGCGCGGGCAGGCTCATACGCCACCGGCACGATAAATCGCGAAACGTTCCTGAGCAGGATCGGCGGCATGACCTATGGCGACGATCCGAAGCAGGGGATCATCGATGGACGCAATTTCGTCCATCCCGATCTACGTCTGGCATTCCAGGCCCCGGACGGATTCTACATGGTCAATGGCACGCGTGCGGTCTCGATCAATGGCCAGTCCGGCAAGGCGCAGTTCTCCGGCGGGTCATACAGTGGCGATCTCGACGCCTATGTCCGTTCGGTGTTCACAGCGGTCGGCGGCCAGCAGCAACAGATTGCGCCGCAGAGCATCAGCCGTCTGACGATCAATGGTCTTCCCGCGGCATATGGACTGGGACGGGTCAACAGCAGCAACCAGCAGGTGGATATCCTGGTGTTCGCCTACGAGTTTGCGAACGATCGGGCCTATCACTTCGTCACGCTGGCCCCGGCCGGGCAATCGAGCATGTTTTCGCCCATGCTCAATTCGATGCGACGGGTCTCGTCGACCGAAGCAGCGCAGGTCAAGCCGCGCAAGCTGGCGGTGGTGACGGTGGCCAAGGGAGACACGGTGCAGTCGCTGGCTTCACGCATGGCCTACAGCGACGCGCCCGTCGAACGATTCCTAGTGCTGAACGGGCTGTCCTCCAACGCCGTTCTGAGGGCGGGAGACAAAGTCAAGATCGTCACCTACTGAATTGGTGCTAGTGCCGCGCGGATCGCTGAAATGAAAAGGGCGGCAGGTTTCCCCGCCGCCCCGATCATTTTGAGATGATCACCCGTTATTACGAGGTGCTCGCCATCGTCGAAGACGTGGTCTCGAAGGTGGCCGACAGCTGGTCGCCGAGGCCCTGCATGGCGCTGATGGCGGCAACCGCGATCAGGGCAGCAATGAGGCCGTATTCGATTGCAGTGGCGCCGTCTTCGTTGCGGAAGAGCTTCTTGATGAACTTCATGTGTAGTCTCCTGGTTTGCAGTCTTCAGTACCCGGTCCGGCGCACTTGCATTTGCAGCGGACTTCCCGATCAATAATTGGCAAGTCTTGCTAAATGTTTAATCCTAGTTGCCGGTTGCCTCGGCAGTTTCCGACGAGACCCTTTCCCACAATGCCGTCGACTCTTCGGCTACGCCGCTGAGTGCAGACATCATGGCGATCAAGATCAGTGCCAGTATGAAGCCGTATTCGACGGCGGTTGCTCCCCGCCTGTCGTTGCCCAGCTTTTTTAGCAGTTGACACATGATCGAAGTTCCCGCTCTCTTGTCGAGGACAACTGCGATTTGCCCTCAGCGACCCTAACAATTTCCTAATCGGAGATGTTAACGTGCAAAATATCTCGACACCCATGCTGGTGGTCGCTGCCGCGCTGATCGCTGCGGACCGGTCTGTTTTATTGCAGCGTCGGCCTTTAGGGACCGTGCATGGCGGCCTCTGGGAATTTCCCGGCGGGAAGGTAAGCGCCGGAGAATCGCCGGAAATCGCGCTTGTTCGCGAGCTCATGGAAGAACTCGAAATCGTCGTGGACCCTGGCGGACTCAAGCCTCTTGCTTTCGCCAGCGGCAAGACCGCCGGCGAAGAGGCATCACGCCCGCTTGTCATTCTTTTTTACACCTGCACGAAGTGGGTGGATGAGCCAAGATGTGTCGAGGGCGCTGAGTTGGGCTGGTTTGGTCCAGGGAGTATCGCTTCGCTTGCCATGCCCCCGTTAGATTATCCGCTGGCGGCGCGGTTGCGAGAGGCTGTTGAGAGGGACGGCTTCTAGGCGCTTGCCAAAAGCCGCTGCCCTATCTATGTGCCGGTTTCCCGCGCGCCCGTAGCTCAGCTGGATAGAGCATCAGACTACGAATCTGAGGGTCGGACGTTCGAATCGTTCCGGGCGCGCCAATAAAAGGCCATCCTCGAAAGGGGGTGGCCTTTTGTTTTATGGTGCCCAGGCAGGATTTGAATTTTGGAGTCGGAGCGCAGCGAAGGCCATTCGTTCCGGGCGCGCCGGTGGGGACTTTCAAACCTCCCCGGAGTAATGCCGAGCAAATATATTGCGGCGACCTCGCTGCGGTGTAAGGCCATGCTGGCGACATCTGGCTGTTTTGCGGAATGGAGTCTTTTGGATGTATCTGTGCATTCCCAACTTGCTCGGTGAAGACCAGGTGGCCGAGCTTTCGGGCTTGATGGAGCGCCAGGCATTTGCCGATGGTCGCGCCACGGGTGGCCTGGCTGCCAAGGAAATCAAGAACAACCTTCAGTCGCCTGCGGATACCGAATCCTATGCCAGGATGCGCGCCATCGTGCTGGAGGCGGTCAATTCGAACCGCCAGTTTTCGCTGGTAGCAATTCCGCGCTTCTTCCTGCCGATCCGGTTTGCGCGCTACACCGAAGGCATGAATTACGGTCGCCATGTCGATAACGCGGTCATGGGCATCAATCCGCCGATTCGAATCGACATGGCATTCACCGTCTTCCTCACCGGGCCGGATGAATATGAAGGCGGCGAACTGACCGTGCACGAGCAGGCCTCGCTAAACCGGTTCAAGCTGCCAAACGGTTGGGCCGTGCTTTACGAGTCCAATACGTTGCACGAAGTCGCGCCGGTTAGGGAGCGCTATCTCGGGGCGGAACGCGATCTTGATGTCTAGAAGAAGGCGCTGTTGCTCGGTGCGACCAATCACATGGACCGGCTGCGTGTCCTGTTCGGGGAAATCGGCAGCAACTATCGAGGCTGGCAGGTTTCGTGGCGCCCTCGGTGCAGGCCGCAAGTTGAGCCGCTAGCCAGTTCTGCATCATCCGGTGATGACAACCTCGCAGGCGTCGCTGAACACGATTTCGCGACTGGCGTGCAGGTTATTGTGCGGCCCGCCGCCCCAAGAGGTCATGACCGTGGAATAGACCCCGGTCCCTCCGGCGACGAGGATCAGCAGCCGGTCCGGCGCGCCGATGGCAGGGACGATGGCGTCGGGATCGGCGGCAGGCTTGCCACTTCGCGCACGACTTACCCGCTCCGCGGTGTTGACGGCGCGCTTCAGCAGTTCGTCTGCGATCCGCTCGCGGTCATAGCCCTCGCGGGAAAGGGCGAGGGCGTGATCGGGATTGAGCACGACAACGATTGAGCCGCTGTGGAAGCTGGCATTGTTGTGCCCCACCCCGGCGATGGTTTCTGCGAGCACGCCAAGCATCCTGTCGGCGACCGGGGCGTCGTCGCTGCCAGGCGGCAAGATCACCGAAATGGGCGAACCGAC
>JAURNJ010000128.1 GCA_030830245.1 Novosphingobium sp.
GAACTCCCGCCAGATGATCCGCAGCGAATTGGCGCTGGTGAGCTGGTTCATGGCGATGGCGCGGACCGAAACCGCCATGGTCTGGGTGCCCGCGTTGCCGCCGATCGAGGCCACGATCGGCATCAGCACGGCGAGAGCGACGAGCTTTTCGATCGCGGCTCCGAACAGGTAGATGATGAAACTCGCGACCAGCGCCGTGCCGAGATTGGCGATGAGCCAGCGCACGCGAGAGGAATAGGCCTCGCGGATCGGCTCGTAGATGTCGCCATCGCCGGCGCCGGACAGCAGCAGCACGTCCTCGCCAGCTTCCTCCTGGATGATGTGGACGATGTCGTCGGCGGTGATCTGGCCGACCAGCCGCCCGGATTCGTCGACCACGGCAGCGGAAATCAGCGCGTATTTCTGGAAGCGCAGCGCTACTTCCTCCTGGTCCATGTCGACCGGGATCAGCGTCTGGTCGCGCTTCATTACGTCGGAGAGCGCGATCTGGCGCGGCGTGCGCAGCACCCAGGAAAGCTCGCAGGTGCCGATCGGATGGTGGGCCGGATCGACGATGAATACTTCCCAGAATTCGGTGGGCAATTCGCGATTGTCGCGCAGGAAATCGATGAGGTCGCCGACCGTCAGATGGCCCGGTACCGCGACGAAATCGCGGCTCATCAGCCGGCCCGCGGATTCCTCGGGGAAGGCAAGCCCGGCCTCAATCGCGGCGCGGTCTTCCGGCTCGAGCTCGGCAAGGATCGCTTCCTGGTCCTCGACATCGAGATCCTCGATCATCGCCACGGCGTCGTCGGTTTCGAGCTGTTCGGCGATATCCGCGACAATATCGGCGGGCAGTTCCTCGACAAGCAATTCGCGGACGTGGTCGTTCAGTTCGGCGATGACTTCGACGCTCATCAGGTCGCGCAGCGCGCGGGACAGCTCGAGCCGTTCGTCGGCGTCGGTCAGTTCGAAAAGGTCGGCGATGTCGGCGGTGTGCAGCGGCTCGACAAGGTCGTAGACGCGGTCGTGGTCGCCCTCGTGCAGCGCCTCGTGCACGGAGCGGACGAATTCGCGTTTCAGCCGGTTCTCCTCGTCGAACTGATCGCCTTCGGGCAGGCGATCGGCTTCGCGCAGGGACTCGGCATCCGCGGTCCGGGGATCGACCTCGGTCATGGTGGCGGTCTAGGCGCGCGGGTGCGAAAAGCAACCGCGGATGGCCGTTGCGCGTGACAAAGCCGGCCCAGTCCTATAGCGGTCCGGCAACTCAAGCGATCATGCCCGGGAGCATTTACATGGCCGACGAATTTCTCACCCTCACTCTTGACACCGGCAATGGCGGCGGTGACGTCGTCATCAAGCTGCGTTCCGACCTCGCGCCTGGCCATGTCGCGCGCATCAAGGAGTTGGCAGGTGAGGGCTTCTACGACGGCGTCAAGTTCCACCGCGTGATCCCCGGGTTCATGGCGCAGGGCGGCTGCCCGCAGGGCACCGGCATGGGCGGATCGAGCAAGCCCGACCTGCAGGCGGAATTCAACGCGGAGCCGCATGTGCGCGGCGTCTGTTCAATGGCGCGCACCAGTGCGCCGCATTCGGCCAACAGCCAGTTCTTCATCTGCTTCGACGACGCTACCTTCCTCGACAAGCAGTACACCGTGTGGGGCGTGGTCGAGAGCGGCATGGAACATGTCGACGCGCTGCCCAAGGGCGAGCCGCCGGCCAATCCCGGGCACATCGTCAAAGCGACGGTGAGCTAGTCAGGCTCGCGAAATTGGAGGCGGGCAGGGCCGTTTCAATCCGCCTGCCTGGCGATTTCCTCTACCGGAACACCAAGAAGTTCGGCGAGCCTGGCCTTCTCGGTGTCGTTCAGCTCTTCGGGCTTTCGCGGGCTTGGCAGGTCCGAAGACGCCTCCATCAGTTTGGCAGTCCAATTGGGCATTTCCTGCATCATCACAGGCATAAACTCCTGAATCTTGGCCATCACTTCCGGGTCCGTCATGATGATCATCGATTCCGCCGCATAGGTCTGGCCGGTCGGCGTGGCGAAGAAGCCATTCATTTCGACTAGCTCGTCTGTGGTGAAGCGCCGCGCATAGGCGTTGACCAGGCCGTCCCTGAACGATGGTTCGAACCTGGTCATGAGTTTCGCCATTTCCTTCGACATGACATCGAAAACCAGCCGCATGCGTTCTTCGAAGGCCGGGTCGAGGATTGCCATCATCTCCTCCAGCGTGGAATCGTCCATCGCCTCGAGTTCCCCGACGGATTTGCCGCTGATCGCGGCGAGATCGCGTAATGGCATCTTGCCGATGGAATCGGTCACCATGTTCATGGTCGAATCGAAGGTGCGCTTCATGATCCGCGCTTAGGTGCCTTCGGGAAAGACATGACCAACCGTCGTGCGCGCGGCTTCCAGCCTGGCGGGATTGATCTGCTCTTCTTGAGGGGGCAGGTTTTCGTGGGGCTGCGCATCTGTTGGAACGGGCGTCAGCAACAGCGCTGCAAGAACAAGGGTTGAAGCTCGAGTGATCTGATGTCCCAATTTTTCCTCCAGCGGATAGCAAGCGGTGAAGCTTCTATGTGGCAAGGATAGTTCACCCTTTCATAAGGGGAAAGGATACGATCAGCGAGGTCACACCACCGCACTCACAAGCCGCTGCATTTCCGGGGCCTTGAGTCCATCCGTGCGGCCCGCGAAGTAGCGCGCTTCCGCGGCTTCCTGCCGGAGGTGTTCTATCCGGGAAAAGCCGGCCTTTTCGAGCATGTCCGTCATCTCGTCCGTGGCGAAGTCCGACAGCACGGCAACGCCGGTCTGCGCCATGTTCGACCTGAGCTGCTTCGCCTGCGGGTTCGATTCGAGGAAGGTCAGCACGATCTCGGAGCCCGCCGGACGGCTGCCCGCCCAGCGCAGGGTTTCGTCTATCGCCTCACGCGTCAGATATTGCGTCACGCCCAGCCAGGAAATGAAGCAGGGCGCATCGGCATCGAACCCGCATGGCGCCAGCGCGCCGGCGATCGAGGTGGTCTCGAATTCGCAGGGAACGAAGCGCAGTTGCGGCGGAACCGTCAGGCCGAGTTCCGCGATCTTCTCCCGCTTCCATTCCTGGAACGGCGGATCGTCGACTTCGAACACGGTGAGGCCACCCAGCGCCTCGCCCATGCGCAGCGCATAGGAATCGAGCCCCGCGCCCAGCACGACATACTGGCCTAGTCGGGAGCGCGCCTCGGCCAGCCGGTCCTCGGTGAAGCGGCTGCGCAGCACGCAGGTCGAGGCACTGGCAGCGGGCACCCGCTCGCCAAGCGCGATCGCCTCGGCCTCGCTTATGCCGGTGAGCGCCAGCGCCAGGCCGTCGCGGAATATCTTCGGCTCCTCGCCGGCGATCGTGTGCCAGGCGCGGAGCGCGGCTGCCGAAAAGGCGGTGCCGTGAAGGCCGGTGAGGCCGCCCGGTGGTTGCGAGGCCATCAAGAATTCATCCGATTCGAACAGGAGCAACCCTAGGCGTTCGAGTCTAGCGAAGTCGAGACGATACAGCCTGTCAGCCGCTCCTACGCCTCACGCGCTTCGTGCCGACGGGTATATTGGCCATGTTGCCAACCGGCGTGGATGATCCGAGATAGCCGCCGGTCGTTTCGATGACGAGTTCGCGGGAAATGGGTTTCTCGAAGGTCACCCCGCATGAGTTCTCGCCCCTCCATGCAATTGTGCATAAGACTTCATGAGACCGCCACGCGAGCAGCGCGGTCGCGCCTTCCTGTGGAGGATCGTGAAACAGCAGGCGCGCGCCTCCTTCGGAAAGATCGGCCAGCCGGACCTGCCAGTCTCCGCTGGACGTCTGCAGGCGGGCAGGGCAGTCGGCAGGCGTACGGGCATTTGCCCGCCGCTCGGCATGAACCGAACCGTCGCGACCGAGATAGTGGCCTTTCTCGAACCAGTCTTCGCACCAGCCGCCCGCGTCGGTGATCGGACATCCATGAAACGTCGTGTTGTGGGCGAGCTTGCGGCACAGCCCTTCGCTCTTCGCTCCACCGGCGAAAATGGCTTCCCAATTGGCACAGGTTCGACAGGTCAGGTTTGACATGTGCCGTCTAGTTCCCCGCAGGCGTGCAGGGCGTTCTCCTTGCATGTTTCCTGTAAAAGGCATCACACCAGGGTGAATTCCGGTCTAACGAGGGCGGTTAACGGATATGCGCCTTTTCGTGTGGTCAGGATTCCCGGTGCCCGGACATGACAGGAGGGATCGATCATTGCGCACCGGTCGCCTCACCTTGTTCGATCCGTTCCGGATAGGAGCCAAGCAGGTAGAACAAAACCGATGAGCCGAGGAACATCCCCATCGCGGTCCATATCACCGGCTCGTAACTGGCCAGAAGGTCATAGACGAGATTGGAGCCGGCGGGGCCTATGCCGTTGCTCAACAGGATGAAACCCGTGATGATCCCGAACAAGGCGCCGAAGTGCCGCATGCCGAAATGCCGTGCGGCGAGATAGGCGCAGGCGTCGTATTCTACCCCGGAAGAAAGGCCGATCATGAAGAACGCAACCGTTGCGACAGGAAGCGAGGCTTCGGTGGCGAGCAGCAGGCCGCACGCAGCAGCAGGCAGGGTGACGGCGATCGCGGCGACTTTTCTGGCTTCGTAGCGGTCGAGCAGGAATCCGCCCAGCAGCCGCCCGGACAGTGAGCCTATCCCGGTCGCTCCGGCGATGCTTGCGGCGGCAACTGCGTCGAAGCCTTCGCCCAGCAGGACCGGCACGCCGTTGGTCGTGAATACGCAAAGCGCCGTCGTGAACATGAGAACAGCGCCTCCAAGCTTGAGGAAGCGCGGCGACGAGGCTGCGGTGCGTACCGCGCGCAAACGGCTTGTGCCTTCCTCAGCGACTGGCGGTGCATCCGCCGCGTCCGGGGGCCTGTGGTCCGTGAACAGCAGCAGGATCAGCGGCATGACGGTCATGAAGCCAATCAGCGCAAGAGTTATGTAGGCCCCGCGCCAGCCCTGCGCGTCGATCAGCATGGTTGTGATCAGCGGTATTGTTGCAGCGCCTACGCTGGTGCCGCAAAGGATGAGCGCCAGCGCCATGCCGCGATTGCGGTCGAACCGGGAGTTGATCGCGGCTGTCCACAGCATCGGTGCAATGCACATGTTGGAGAAGGCGAGGAACAGCCACAGCGCCCACCAATTCCACAAGTCCCCCCCCGTCGTCGACAACAGGCCGAGCGCGAGGCAGTGGAATGCGATGCCGGGTATCGCGACGCGGCGTGGACCGAAGCGGTCCACTGCCATGCCGACGGCCGGAGCCACGAAAATGGCGACGACCGAGATGATGAGCAGGCCGGCGGTGATCCCGGACCTGGTCCAGCCGAATTCGGCTTCCAGCGGGGTGACCATGGCGCCCAAGGAGTAGGCGTGAATCGAACCGAGCAGGTTTCCGGCGAAGCACGGCAGCACGATCCAGCCATGCCGCCGCCACTCGCCGAACGGCGCTGTACCATCGCGTGCTGTCAAGTGTTTAATTCCTCTGAGCTATAGCGTTGTCAGGAAGCCGAGCGCGTCATCCTGCGCCTGCGGGGTCGCAGCACAAGTGATCTTGTCGTCCTCGCCGGTGAGTTCGGCGAAGCGCATGATCTGCTTGTGGATGTGCAAGGACGTGCGTCCGCATTCGCATGGCTCGTAGTCGACGGTGATCCGGTCGCCGCTGATGATGCCGCCCCAGGCGCCGTCCTGTGTCGGATCGAAGAAGCTGGCGCGCCCGGTCTGCTGGCCGCTGCGCGGCATCGGCTTGCCGCTGTCGGGATCGAGCAGCAGCACCGCGACCCAGGGGTGGACGTGGTAATGGCCTACTTCGCAGCTGTTGCAGTAAAAGTTCTGTTCGCTCATCCCGTAGGATCCGCGAACGCTATCGACGCCGAAGAAGTCGCAGATCACGTCGTCGACATTGTCCGGCAGCTTCACGCCCTTGCCGCCGCCACCGCCGACCACTGCCGAGCCGGGCGCGAAATTGGCGCGCCCTCCGGCTTCGAGGCCAGCCTTGGCGATCTCGTAGAACATCACAGTGATGCCGAGCGCCAGCACTCGCTCGCCTTCGAGCTGCGGCACCATGGAACGGATAAAATCCGACTGAAGTCCCGGCATTTCGGCCTGCAGCTTCTCCCATTCGCCGCGCCGGGCGAGGATCGATTCGGGCACGTCGATGCGGCTGGTGTCACCCTTCGACTGCGCCTGCTTCACCCGGGCGGCGAGGTACATCAGGTCCGCACTGGCGCGGTAGGGGAGGGCGGTGTGCAGCAGTTCCGGGTCACCCTTGCAGAACACGTCGTGGAAGTAATGCGGCAGCCGCGCCACCGTGCTGAAGCCGTCGTTATAGAAGGGTGTGAGCACGGGGTAGGATTCGTCGAAATGCTCACGGCTGTAGGTTTCGCCCCATTGCTGGGTCAGCTGGAGCCGCAGCATGCGGACCGAGGTCAGGTAGTCCTTCGCGGTCTTCGGGAAGAACGACATGGTGCCGCTGGTACCCGACGAGGTGGCAACGTCCAGCGCGGTGTCCGCGCGCAGCTTCAAGAGCCAGTCGTCGATCGATTCGCAGCCTGAGGCGTCGAAGCCAGAGAGGTCCACGGTGGTGAGGCGCGACAGCCACTTGGTAAGCCGGCCGAATTTCTGCTTGGCGAGCAGCGAGGCCGGATAGGACTTGTAGACGTCATGCGTGAACAGCACCTCGGCGGCATCGTCGAGTGTCGCGGCCTGCGTGAAATTCTGGCTTGAGGCGAGCTTTTCAAGTGTTTCGATCTGCTGGCGGCGCTGTTCAAGGCGAATGTTGAAGGCGGCAAGCTGCACCGC
>JAURNJ010000129.1 GCA_030830245.1 Novosphingobium sp.
ACCCGCACCCAGGGCACGATTTCCAGCGCGCCCGAGGCGCTCTTGGCCAGAGTGCCCGATTCGGGCGGCGCGTGCCGGTCCTGAGTCACCACGGCGCAGGCGTCGAAAGCAGCAGCGGAGCGCATGATCGCGCCGACGTTGTGCGGGTCGGTCACCTGGTCGAGCACGACCAGCGGCCGTGCGTTATCGCCGTTGAGCACGTCAGACAGGTAGATGTCGGGAAGCATGTCGCAATCGAGCACGAGGCCCTGATGCGGCGCATCGCGCGCGACAAGGCGGGCGAGATCGGCAGGAGATGCCCACTCGACGGGGAAGTCTGCGGGCAGTTCACCATCCAGGGTTTCGATGCCCTCGCGCGTCGCCCACAACTTTCTGTGGCGACGCTCTGGGTTCATCAGTGCCGCTTCGACCGCATGGCGGCCCCACAGCCGCGCTGCGCCCGTACTTGCCCTTCCGCTGCCGCGTCCGCCCTGCATGCGCCCGGCACGCCCGCGCAGCGCCCGTTTGCCCTGAGCATCGCCGTGCTTGTTCATTATCGATCCCTTTGGCCTGTGGCACCCCATTGACAGGAAAGCCTTGGTTCGCCAATAGCCCGGCCTCTCGGTCGGAGGGCGCCCTTGCGGCGCCAGCACAGCGGGTCTCCCGCAACCGGCGAAACGGTGTGGACAGGTGGCCGAGTGGTTAAAGGCAGCAGACTGTAAATCTGCCCGCGCAAGCGTACGTTGGTTCGAATCCAGCCCTGTCCACCACCCGGTCTCTCAAGTCGTACGAGATTCGTTCTCCGAGGCGTGAATGGCGCCTTTCCGCGCGCTTTTGGCAGTGATTGGCGAGCGCGGAGAGCGGCCTGTCATTACAATCGTCGCCAATTTGACCGTTTTTCTCTGGGGCCTATTTTCGGTGTCGCCAATTGCGAGGGAGCCGTGTCTGGCATTGGGTTGCGTGGGCGAAGTGATGCAGGGCAGGGGGAGGCGTTTTCCGTTCAAGCTGACGCGAACGGAAAAGCGACGCTCATGCGCCGCGCGGGCTAGTCGCGGCTTCCGATCCTTATTGATCGGAAACCGCTCTAGCGCGCGAGCAGCAAGAGCTCCTGATCCTTCCAGGCGATTGGAAGCGACTTGAGACCGAGCAGGGTTGATCGGTAATGGCGTGGTTGCCATTGCTGAACGTCGAACAAGTAGCGATGAGAGGATCTGGCATGACGCTCTATCATGACGGCGTTGGCAAGCTGCGCCACGAATTCCTTCCGGCGAGTGACTGGCTGGGCGAGGACGTGCCCCGGCTGGAGCGGGAACGGCTTTGGCCCAAGGTGTGGCAGGTCGCCTGCCGGGAAGAGGAAATCCCGAACATCGGCGATTTCGTCACCTACGAGATCGAGAATGATTCCTTCCTGATCGTGCGCGTGGCCGCCGACGAGATCCGGGCCTTCTACAATGTCTGTCCGCACCGCGGCCGGCGGCTCAAGACGGCATGGAACGGCAATGTCGCGAACGGCATCATGTGCCGGTTCCACGCCTGGCGTTTCGACCTGGAGGGCAAGGTCACCTACATCCCCAACGAAGAGGGCTGGGACGGCTGCCAGATGCCCGACAAGGATTCGCTGTCGCTGATCCAGCCGCGTGTCGGTACCTGGGGCGGGGCGGTTTGGCTGACGATGAACCCCGATTCTCCGCCGCTTCTCGAATACCTTTCGCCGGCGGCGGAGAAGCTCGACCCCTTCGATCTGCAGGATTGCCGGTCGCTGTGGTACAAGGTCCTGCACATCCCGGCGAACTGGAAAATCGTGCTCGAAGCCTTCATCGAGGCCTACCATACCGAAGGCACCCACCCCCAGCTCAACCGCTTCGGCTCAAGCAGCGGCGCGGGCGACCTCGATCAGGGCCTCCATTCGACCCACGGCTCGTTCACGATTGTGCCCAGTGACGATCTCGATCCGCGCCATCGCTGGTACGAGCGGATGAAGTGCCTGTCCGATGATCTCTATTCGATGTTCCTCGAGCCGTGCATGGCCGCATCCGAACGCGTGCTCACGCTGCCTGAAGACGCGACCGATGCCGACGTGTTCACCAATTACTGGAAATGGCACCGCGAGGAGATCGAGGCGCGCGGCCAGAAATGGCCGGCAAACCTCACACCGGCAGACATGGCGAGAACGGCCTGGCAGATATTCCCGAACACCAACATCCTGCCGACCGTGGACGGCGGGCTGTGGTATCGCTTCCGGCCCGATCCCGACAATCCGGAACACTCGATCATGGACGTGTGGGCGCTGGCGCGCTTTGCTCCCGGTGAGGAACCGCAGTCCAGGCGAGAGGTCTATCCCACGCTCGAATCGTTCAAGGGGCAGTGCCCTTTCCTCGAACAGGACTTCGAAAACCTGCTCGCGGTGCAGAAAGGCACCCGCTCGCGCGTGTGGAAGGGCGCGAACATCAACCCGCGCGAGGAAACCACCGTCTTCCACTTCCACAAGGCGATGCGCGAGTTTCTGGGCAAGGAAGGCTGAGCGGTGAGTGCAACCCGACCTTCTGACAACATCCTCGTGGCTGACGCAAGCTGTTCGACGAGGAGGATGAACTCGCCCATGGTTCGTCACGCGGGACGTGCCCCGCTTCCAATTCGTGGGGCGGTATACGCGCGGCCCGATTGTGGGAGCAACTGAGATGAGCGGTAGCGAGAAGAGGCTTGCCTGGATCACTGGCGGGTCGAGCGGCATCGGCCTTGCCGCCGCACGCGAACTTGCCGGGGCAGGATATGCGGTGGCGCTGACCGGCAGGCGCGAACAGGCGCTGCAATCGGCCTGCGCTGAAATTGCAGCGGCAGGCGGCAGCGCCAGCTATGCCGTGGCCGATGTTTCCAGCGCCGAGCAGGTCAAGCGCGCGCATCGCGAGATCGTGGATCGGTGCGGCCCGGTTTCGGTGCTGGTCAACAGCGCGGGTTTCAACATCCCCGAACGCTCGTGGAGCACGCTGGTTAGCGAGGGCTTCGACGAGGCGATCGCGGGCAACGTGAACGGCAGCCTTTATGCTATTCTCGAAGTGCTGCCGGGCATGCGCGCGATGCAGGATGGGCTGATCGTCAATCTCATTTCCGGGGCGGGGCGTTATGTCTGGCCGGGGGCTGGTCCAGCCTATACCACCGCCAAGCACGCGGTTTTCGCGATGACGTCCAGCCTCAACATGGAAGAGGCCAGGAACGGCATACGCGCCTGCGCCCTGTGTCCGGGCGAGGTCGACACGCCGATCATGGACGCGCGGCCCCAGCCGCCGAGCGAGGACCAGCGAAGCCGCATGCTCTCTGCCAAGGATATCGGCACGTTCATCCGCTACATTGCCGAGGCGCCGCCGACGATGAACTTCACCGAAGTCGTGATCATGCCAACCGGACATGTCCGCAAGGACGGCTGAAAGACTGGGTGGTGGTGGACGCGGTGCCTGTGCTCGCCTGTCACCCGCATGGGCGACCTGTGGCAGCTGGGTCGGCATCGCCTGCTGTGCGGCGATACCCGCTCGGCACAGGACATGGACCGTCTGATGGCTAGCGAGCGGGCGACCTCGTCTTCACGGATCCACCCTGCAACGTGGTATTCGACGGCAATGTCTGCGGGCTGGGCAGCGTGAAGCATCGCGAGTTCGCCTTTGCCTCGGGCGAGATGTCGAGGACCCAGTTCACCGGCTTCCTTGAAGAGACGCTCGGCAACATTGGCAGGGTCATGCGTGATGGCGCCAGACGACAATCAGGGCTGTTTTATCTCGATCGTGCGGGTGGCAGCGGCTCTCGGCGCGGGATCAATTGCCCAGTCATTGATCGCGCCTTTCACCCGGTCAAAATTAGTTTCCGGATCGTAGGGCACGTCGACGTCGAGGCCAAGGTCGTGGGCTTCAGCTCTACCCGTGGCGGCGAGCAGGCTGAAACCGGCGACATAGGCGTTACGCCGCGCCGTGAAGAGACGCAGGCGGGCTCTCAGCAATTCCTGTTCGGCATCCAGTATGTCAAGAATCGTGCGGTTGCCCACGGTATTTTCCGCTCGTACGCCCATTAGGCTCAGCTCTGATGCATCGACGGCTATCTGGGTTGTGGCGATTATTTCTTCGGCCGCCCTCCAGGCCGAATAGGCCGCTCGGACCTCGGCTACGATCTCGCGCTCGATGGCGATCTCAATTTCCATCGCCTCGCTGGCACGGGCCTGCCTGTGCCGCGCTCGCCGACGAGATCGAGGCGGGAAACCTGAAGGCACTCGTCGTTTTTGGCGGCAATCCCCTTATTTCGATCCCGCAGCCGGAACGGATCGCGCGCGCATTGGCCAGTCTCGATGTGCTCGTCGTAATCAACCCATTCGAGAACGCGATGACCCGGATGGCGACGCACGCGCTGCCTTCCGCCTGGATGCTCGAGCGCAGCGATATTCGCCAGCGCCCCCAGTTGATCCAGTTTGCCCCGGCGCTCGTCGCTCCGCTCGGTGAAAGCAAGCCGGGGTGGTGGATCGTGGGCGCCATTGCCGAGCAGCTCGGGCTGGACATCTTCGGAGGCGAGACAACAATTGAGAGCCGCAGCGAACTCAGCCTCTATCGCCAGTTGTTCGAGCGCGCTCGCGTGTCGTTCGAAGACCTTGAGGCGGCAGGTGTCTATGGCATCGAAACTCCGCGAATGGACGGATGGTTTCACACGTCGGTTTTGCGCGAGCGGGGCTGGCGACTATCGCCGCCTGCGATGATCGAGCGCTTGGAAAAGTTGGAAGACCAACCTCCAGCAAATGTCATGCTTGTCGCTGGACGGGTGGAATACGCCACCAATTCGATGGTGTTCCCCTCCGCAATTCGCCGCGAGACGACACCTCCCGCCATCCACGTTAGCGCGGACCTTTGCCAGGTAAACGCTCTTGCAGATGGAGATCTGGTCTGGATCAGCTCGAACGCGGGCCATCTCGACGGTACTGTCAGACTCGACCGCGCCCTCAAGGCAGGAACAGTATGGATGAATCACGGTTGGCTGGGGCGCAACGTGAACCACCTTTTCGACACGGTGGATGTCGATCCGCTAACAACCCAGCCCTATTTTTCATCAGTGCCGGTTGCTTTGACAAAGCTTGGCTGATTGTTTGACTTACACATAGGAACGTATTCCGATCCAAAAGGCAGCTAGCTGATTGCGTGGTGTGAGACCTCCAATTTCAAGACAAAGTACTGTGACCCTACCGACTACCTCCGCCAAAATTGCAGTCATTCCCAAACTTCGGTCAGGCTTTCGGAACCTACCGTTCGGTCAGGTTCTCACAAATCCAGAAGTAGTCTGACACAACTCCTCCCGATGCTCGTCAGAGCACGAACACGCCGCGGGCGAGCAAACCGGCCTCGAGATCGTGAAATGCCTGTTCGAAGTCCTTCAGGTCGTAACGCTTCGTCACGAGTTCATCGAGAAGCAGGTTCCCTTGCCGATATTGCGCGAGGTAGGAAGGAATGTCGCGATGCGGTCGCGATGCGCCGTAGCGCGCTCCCATCACGCCACGGTCGACAAAGGCGAGCGTGGCGATCGAGATGTCTGCCGTGGTGCCGAAGGGGCTGGTTCCCACGATCACGCAATTGCCTCCCCAGCCCAGACAGTCGACAGCATTGGCAAGCACGCCGGCATTGCCGACGCATTCGAACGCCCAGTCTACCCCGCTGCCCTGATCAGGATTGCCATCGGACACGATCTGCCGAACCCGTTCCGGAGTATTGCCCAGGCTTGCGTCCAGGAAGTCGGTCGCGCCGAATTCGCGGGCCTTCGCTTCGCGCGACGGCAGCAGGTCAATCGCGATGATCCGACTGGCACCTGCAAGCCGCAACCCCTGCAAGACGTTCAGGCCGATCCCGCCGATTCCGAACACGGCGGCTGTCTCTCCGGGCCTGACCCTCGCCCGATTGACCACCGAGCCGACACCGGTCAGTACGCCGCATCCGACCACGCAGGCGGTATCCAGCGCAATCGCCGGGTCGATCCTGACCGCTTGCCCGGCCTGCACCACGGTTTTCTCCACGAATGTAGAGAGCGCGGCAAAGTTGGAAACAGGTTCGCCAGCGCGGGAAAACGGCTGCGCGCGGTTGCCGAACGACTGGCGGCAGTGTGTCGGTCTGCCGCCTTCGCATGCGCCGCAGCGACCGCAATTCGCCAGCGTGTGTAGCGCGACGTGATCACCCACGGCCAGCCCGGTCACGCCGGGGCCCAGCTTTTCGA
>JAURNJ010000018.1 GCA_030830245.1 Novosphingobium sp.
CCGCCCAGTAGAGCGCTCTCGCCGGGTCGATTGCCAGACCGCTGAGCGACGCGCCCGCCAGCGTGGTCGCGGCGATGGTGCCATAGAACAGGCGCGCCGACAGTGGCTTGGCATCAAGGCTCCCCGCTATGCCCGCCATCTCGGTTACGGCATAGGCAGCCGATCCGGCGAGCACCGGCACCGCGAGCATGCCCGTGCCGATGATCCCCACGGCGAACATCGCAAAGGCAAAATCTCCGGCGATGGGGCGCAGCGCCTCGGCGGCCTGTGAGGACGTTTCGATGTCATGCACGCCATTGGCATTCAGCGTTGCCGCTGTGGCAAATACGATGGCCAGCGAGATCAGCGTCGAGAACGCCATGCCGGTCAGCGTGTCTATACGGATGCGGCGCAGTTCCGGCCCGGCCGTGGACGCGGTCAGGCAAAGCGGCTTGGCGTGGCGACGATGCTGCTCCTCGATCTCCTGCCCGGCCTGCCAGAAGAACAGATAGGGGCTTATCGTCGTGCCGAGAATGGCGACGAAGGCAGTTGCGTAGGCCACGTTGAACTGCAGTTCGAGTACTACCAGCGAGCGCAAGGCGTGTGCCCAGGGGACGTTCGCGACCATCACCACCGCGACATAAGTGAACAGCGAAAGCGTAGTCCACTTGAGAATCGCGGCATAGCGCGGGTAGCTGAGGCCAACCTCCAGGACGATGCACACGATCCCGAACATCAGCGTGTAGAGCCAGCCATTGCCGCCGATGAGCAGCGTCAGCGCCGCCCCCATCGCGCTGAGGTCTGCGCCCAGGTTGATCACGTTGGCGATCAGCAACAGCGATACCATGGTCCACAGCAAGGGCCGCGGATAATGGCGGCGCAGGTTGCGGGCAATGCCCGCGCCAGTGATGCGGCCGATCTCGGCTGCCACCTGCTGGATCGCCACCATCAGGGGAAAGCTGAGCACGAAGGTCCACGAAAGACTGTATCCGAACTGCGCGCCGACCTGGCTATGGGTGCCAATGCCGCTCGGATCGTCGTCAGCGGCGCCAGCAATCAGGCCCGGACCAAGAGACTTGAAGAAGCCGCGATTTTCCTTTGGAGAATCGGCTGGCGAAGATTCGGGAACGGTCACGGCCTCCCGCATAGGCATCCCGGAGGGTAAAGGTCAAAGTCCGCTGAGCAGCACCTGCTGACAATCGTCGCGTCCGGTGCTGCGCGAGGTGCGCTTCAGAACCTGCCAGCGACCGTCTCGCTTCACGAGTTCCCAGCGACCGTAGGACTGGCGCCAGATCTTCACCGTTTCGCCTTCCTTCAGGTAGACCGTGGCATAACCTGTGGCGATTGCGGTTTCGCCATCCCAAGTCAGGTGGAACGGGCCCATGATATGCGCCGAATTGGGAAGGATTGCCTGATGCAGCGGTGAAGTGACGATGCCGCGCGCCTGGTCGCGCCCGTCCATGAAGGCCGCGCCGTCGATGTCGATGTGGCAATCCTCGGCAAAGATGTTTGCGGTCGCTTCCTCGCTGCCGCCGTCGGTGGCGAGGCCATAGCTGGAGAGCAGGTTGCGGATCTCGGCGTCATCCTCAAGCCGCTGGATGCGCTTGAGCGCTTCGGCGAGGAGGGCTTCGGTGTCTGCCATGGTTCAGACCTCCACCGGCGTGAAGTTGATCGTCTCGGTGGTGTCTGACACCCCCGCCGAACTGATCCCCAGCGTCTTGCGATTGAAGCGGTCGGCATCCGCGATCATCCGGACCAGCGGCCGGCCGATGTCTTCGAGCGGATGGCCCATGCGCTGGTTCGGCTTGTTGGCGACGGCGGCGGCGTATTTCTCTGGCTCGCGCGCCTTCCAGTTCATCGTCATGGTCGATTCTGCTTCGGGGTTGAGCATGAAGACGCGAATGCCATCCTCCGCCCATTCGTCGGCTGCGGTGCGGGTCAGCGCCTCGATCCCCGCCTTTGCCGAATTGTAGGGGCCATACCGCGCGCCCGAGGGCAGGTAGCGCGAGGACGATCCGGTATTGATGATCACGCCCTTCGTGGCCTTCAGGTGCGGATGCGCCGCCTGCATGAAGCGGTAGGTAGCGATGGGGCCGGAAGTGATGACGTCCATCATCGTCTCGTCGCTGCAATCCTTGAGATAGAGGTATTCGATGGTCTGGGCATTGTTGTAGAGGACATCGAGGCGGCCGTAGGTGTCTATCGCCGCCTTGATGCAGGCCTCGATATCCGACTTCTTGCGCACGTCGCAGGCGATGGCCTTGGCCTTGCCGCCTGCCGCTTCGATCTCGGCGACCAGTTCGGCGAGCTTGTCAGTACTGCGCGCTGCGACGATCACCGATGCGCCTGCCTCGGCAAAAGCCTGGGCGGCGCCCCTGCCGATGCCGCGGCTTGCCCCGGTGACGATAGCCACCTTACCTGCAAGTTCGCCCGCCATGCCCATCTCCTCTCCCGTGATGGAGAGGACACTTACATAGAGCTATCTCTATGGAAAGCTGTAATCAGGGATTCTTCCGCTCGCGCAGGGACACGACCCGTGCTTCGAAGCCGTCCATCCCAGAATCGGGGTGCAGCATCCAGAACTGGTCGTTCTTGACGCAGGACAGGCAATAGGCCGCGACATCGTCAGGCTCGGTCATCTCGATCCCGCCCATGCGCTCGGCCAGATCGCTCATGGCTACACCCTTGGGCAGCGGATTTGCAGCATCGCGATATTCGTCGGGACGCGGCGAATCGAGCAGGCTGGTATTCACCAGCTTCGGGCCGGGGAACAGGATGCCGACCTTGATGTGCGGAGCCTTTTCCTTGAGCTGCGCATAGAGCACCTCGGTCAGGCTGGTGAGTGCCGCCTTCGAGGAGGCGTAGATCGGCGTGTTGGGCAGCGAATGCAGCGCGCCGTTGCCCGACGTAGTATTGACGACGAAGCCCTCGCCGTCCTGCTCGATCATGCGCGGCACGAAAGCCTTGATGCCGTGCACCGGTCCCATGACGTGAACGCCGAAGCCCCACTGCCAGTCCTTCATCGGCAGGTCCCAGAACGGGCTGCGCATGTCGGCAAGGCCGACCCCGGCATTGTTGAACAGCATGTCGACCCGGCCATATTTCGAGAAGACTGCATCGGCGAGCGCCTGCACCGATTCTTCCTTGGTCACGTCGCTGGCGATGCCCTCGATCGTGCCGCTAGGCCTTTGAGCGGTCAGCTCCGCCGCGACTGCCGCCAGCTTGTCGGCATTGATGTCGGTGATGACGACCTTTGCGCCCTCGGCTGCAAGTTGCTGTGCGAGGCAGCGACCGACGCCGCTGGCGCCGCCGGTGACGACGGCGACTTTGCCGTTGAAATCTTTCATTGGATTCTCTCTCCCGTTGGTCCCTTCGGACCGAAACTCATGCTGCCTGTTTGAACTGCGACCTCAGCGGACCGATCTTCGACGCGATCTTGTTCAGCGGTTCGATGTCGAGATCGAAGCACTCGACCGCATTGAGGCCGAGCACCTTTTCAAGGTCCGCCTCGCCGAGCCCGTCGAGCGCGCCATGCATCTGCTCGTGGGTGTAGGGCCAGGTACCCTCCGGATGCGGATAGTCGGTGCCCCACATCACCCGGTCGATGCCGATCTTGTGATAGTCCTCGTAGTTCTGGTCATCCATCTGGGCCGAGCTGCCGATCCACACGTTACGGCGGATGTACTCGGTCGGGGTCAGCTTGAGCCGGGCCGAGTGGTCGCCCATCTTGGCGCTGCCCTTCTTCACCTTCGCGCGGAAATCCATCAGCTGCATCAGCGATGGCCACCAGAAATCGCCACCGACTTCGGTGAAGGCGACCTTGAGCTTGGGAAAGCGGTCGAACACGCCGCCGAAGATCATCGCGATCAGCGGGCGGCTGAGCCAGAAGGGATACTCGACACAATAGATGCCGACCCAGCCGGGAAGAGTCTGGTCATAGGGCTGCGAGGCGCCCGAATGGAAGTTCACGACCATGCCGGTCTCTTCCAGCGCGGCCCACATCGGATCGTATTTCGGGTGATTGTAGTTATCGTAGCCTTCGACGATGTGGCTGAGCTGCATGCCCTTAAGGCCATTTTCCTTGGCCCAGCGGATTTCCTTCACGCTGGTTTCGACATCCCACAGGGCTGGGCACAGGCCCATGCCGATGCGGCGCACCGGCTCGTCCTGGCAGAATTCGGAAAGCCAGCGGTTGAAGGCGCGCGCGCCTGCCCATTGCAGTTCGGGGTTGGCGTCGAACGGCCGCATGCCAAGGTCGGCACCGAATGGCGGTGAGTTGTTCTCGGTAATACCGTCGGTGAACAGCACTTCGGCGGTGACTCCGTCCGCATCCATCACCTTGTTGCGCATGGCCGAATCCCAAGCCCCGTCGAGCCCTTCGGCGTTCTCCGCGCGCCACTTGGTGTTGAACTCGCTGATCAGGAAGGCGTTTTCAGCGGCAGCCCGTTCGGCAATGGCAGCGGCAAGCTGGCGATCGAACTCCTCGCGATACTGCGGATCAACGTAGTCGCGGTAACGCTCGGGCGGTAGCCCTGCGTGGCCATCGGACGAAATGACGAGATAGCGGTCCATTTTTCCTGCTCCGGAAATTGTCTGGTTGTTATTCGGCGGCGATGCTCTGCGGCTCTGCCTGGTCGGCGTAGAACTGGCTGAACCACTGGCGATAGCGCAGAATGTCGCCATCGCCATCGCACAGCAGCGGATTTGGGCGGTGGATCTTGTTGTTGAAGATCGGCAGATCAGCAAGCAACCCTGTCTCGCCCGAAATCCGGTCGCAGTAGTCGAGGTATTCCTGTTCCTCGGGTGAACCGGGAACCTGCTTTGGAAAGGCGTAACTGAAGCGGATTTCGGTGAGGTTGCGCTTCACCGGAGTGAGCAGCACCATCAGCCAGACCTTCAGCTTGGCTTCCAGAGTCGTGATCTTCTGTCCGGCGCCGTTGGCGATGGTTGCGACGTGCGATTCGAACACTTCCATCTCGCCTTTATCGTTCATCGCCTCGAACCGGCCATCCGAGCGCGAACGGCGGATATGGCCCTCGTAAACCGCCTTGCCTTCAGGCACGCCGGGCGCGCCATGGACGAACTGGAAGTGGGCGATATCGACAGCGTTTTCCGCTTCTTCCTGCGGGCTGGTATAGGCGATCCACTCATACCGCTTGGAATTGTCCCAAGTGGGATCGGTATATTCGGGATAGTCGACCACATCGAAAATCGGCTCGATGTTGTGCGGGTGATACCAGGCCCAGATGACGTTGGCCCGTTCCTTGACCGGATAGGAGTGAAGCAGCGGCTCGCGCTTGGCTATCGGCGGAAACGCCTTGGCATAGGGAATGGCCGAGCAGAACCCGTCAGGCCGGAACTGCCAGCCGTGAAACGGGCAGGCGACCGAACTGCCGTGCACCTTGCCGCCCACGCCAATATGCGCGCCAAGGTGCGGGCAGTGCGCATCGAGCATGCCGACTTCGCCATCCTCGTTGCGGAACAGCACCTGCTCGCGCTCGAAATAGCGCAGCGGCTTGACGTCGCCGACCTTGAGCTCGTCCGAATAGCCGACGAAGTACCAGCCGTAGGGCACTCCCCAGGGAAAATCCACCGACCGATCGATCGCGCTATCTGGCATCTGGTTGATCATTGCTGGCCTCTCTCGCAGTTTTTTGGCTGGTCCCGCGCAGGCGGAATCGCTCACCGCCGAACCTTATCATATGTCATTCTGAAAATAAATGGACGGGTTGTCATCATTTATTTGAGCGAAAAGAATCGGGTGCCATGGCTTGCCCAGCGGCCATGCTTGTCGCACATCGCCTGCCATGGCGATTCTCAGCGACAAGTGGATTCGAAAGCAGGCGCAGGAAAGCGGCATGATCGAGCCGTTTGTCGAGGCGCAGCGGCGCGAAGGAAACATCTCCTATGGCCTCTCGTCCTATGGCTATGACGCAAGGGTGGCCGACGAATTCAAGATCTTCACCAATGTCGATAGCGCCGTGGTCGATCCCAAGAACTTTGCGGCCAACAGTTTCGTGGACCGCAAGACCGATGTTTGCGTGATCCCGCCCAATTCGTTCGTGCTGGCCCGCACGGTCGAATATTTCCGCATTCCGCGCGACGTGCTGGTGATCTGTCTCGGCAAATCGACCTATGCACGCTGCGGCATCATCGTGAATGTCACGCCTCTGGAGCCAGGCTGGGAAGGGCACGTGACGCTGGAGTTTTCCAACACGACGCCGCTGCCCGCCAAGGTCTATGCGAACGAGGGAGCCTGCCAGTTCCTGTTCCTGAAAGGCAACGAGCCGTGCGAGACGAGCTATGCCGACCGCGCGGGCAAATACATGGGGCAAAAGGGCGTTACCCTGCCCAAGTTGTGAGAGGAGACCACACCGATGACGCTTGAAGACCTGCTCGCCCGCGAGGCGATCCGCGATACGCTGGCCAAGTACAACACCAGCGGAGACCGTTCGCGCACCGAGGACTACGCCAACTGTTTCACCACCGACGGGATCATCGAATCGGCAGACCGCAAAGGCGGCAAGGGACTTTATTTCGAGGGCCGGGCAGCGATCCTCGCCTGGCAGAACGAGTGGAAGAGCACACCCAAGGGCAGCAGCGACACACCCAATGTCCAGCGCCGCGCAGAGTTCGTGCGCCACAACCTCACCACCTGCAAGATCGACCTGACCGGGCCGGACACGGCCGATGTGCGCACTTACTGGGTCGTGTTCACCGATGCGGGTCCCGACCACTGCGGCGTCTATGTCGACAAGTTCCGCAAGGAAGACGGGCGGTGGCTGATCGCCCATCGCAAGGTGCGGACCGACTGGTTCTCGCCCGACAGCCGCTTTGGCGGGGGGCGCTGATGGCCCATCTGACCTCGCTTGACCGATCTAAGGCGATTGCCTTACGCACGAGCCATGACACAGCTTCCCAAAAAGCGCTCCGATCCGCGCGGTGAGGCGACGCGAGTCGCCTTGATCGAGGCAGCCGAATCGCTGATTGCGGGAAGCGGCGTCGAAGGCGTTTCGACCCGCCAGATCGGCGCAGCCATCGGTTCGTCCAACACCAATGTCGTCGCCTATCACTTTGGCAGCAAGCAGGCGTTGATCCGCGAGGTCTATCGCCATCGCCTGCCGCAAATCGACCGGCGGCGGGGCGAACTGCTGCAAGAGGCAGAGCGTGCCGGCATCGCCGACGAGCTACGCGCGCTGGTGCGCGTGTTCTACCTGCCCCTGTTCGAGCAGGCCGATGGTGAGGGGCGGCACTCCTATGCTGGTTTCCTCTCCGCGCTGGAGCGCTCTGGCCTCATCATGACACGGATCGAGATAAATGCCGAGTTCCCCGAGACCGAAGCCCTGTTCCTGCGGCTTCGGGATTGCTTGCCTGAAGGTGTGCGGGCGCTATTCTCACCG
>JAURNJ010000019.1 GCA_030830245.1 Novosphingobium sp.
CGACCTGGGTGAGCGCATCGCTCGCGGTGTCGTGCCGGTCGCGGAGGCCCAGGCGGCCAATTGATGGGCCGGGCGCGTTTCCGTCGCCTGACCCTCCTTCCCTTGTTGCTCATCGCTGCGAGCGCCTGCCAGCAGCAGGCCGTTGCGCTCGAACGCGCGGTCGATGCGCCAGTCGCTGCCGTCAATGCAGAGGAGTCGACCGGCCTTAAGAAAGCCGTGTTCGCAGGCGGCTGCTTCTGGGGCGTGGAAGGGGTCTTTAGCCACGTAAAGGGCGTTACCAGCGCGGTTTCGGGATATCACGGCGGCACCAGGGCCGATGCCCGCTACGATCTGGTCAGCGCTGGCACCACGCGCCATGCCGAAGCGGTGAAGGTCGTCTATGATCCCGAAGTGATCCGGTATGACGAGCTGCTGCGCATCTTCTTTTCGGTCGTGGCCGATCCCACGCTGAAAAACCGGCAAGGCCCCGATGTCGGCCCGCAATATCGCGCCGTGCTGGTGCCACTTGGCGCGGAACAGAAGAAGGTTGCCGCAGCCTATCTGGCGCAGATGGCGCGATCAGGCCTTTGGGATGCGCCGATCGTTACCCGGCTCGAGGCCTATCGCGGGTTTCATCCCGCCGAAGCCTATCATCAGGACTTCATGGCGAAGAACCCGTCGCACCCTTACATCCGCAAGTGGGATGCGCCCAAGGTGAGCGGCCTCGCCAGGCTCTATCCCGAGCATTACCGCAAGACCTTCAAGCGCGGCTGATTGCGCTGAACGTCGCAGCCGGGCATAATCGACCCTAATGAACGAACACCGGCATCTCGAGCATCGCGGCAGCGGCCTGGTTGCCGCCGCGCGGGCGTGCTTCGCCGAGGCGGGTGAGCAGTGGACCGAAATGCGCGCCGACGTGTTCGAGGCACTGGCGGGCAGCGAGCGCCCCGCTTCGGCCTACGATCTGGCCGAAAGCGTTTCTGCCGCGCGCGGCAAGCGGGTTGCGCCCAACAGCGTCTATCGCATCCTCGACCTGTTCGTGAAGACCAACCTCGCGCGCCGGGTCGAGAGCGCGAACGCCTATCTGGTCAACAGCCATCCCGGCTGCCGCCACGATTGCATTTTCCTGATCTGCGATTCGTGCGGGCAGGCCACCCACGTGGATGACGATGCGCTCACCGGCGCGCTGGTCGCGGCGGCGGACAGGGCGGGCTTTGTCGAAGTCCGCCCCGTGATCGAAGTGCGCGGCGTCTGCGCCGGGTGCAGTTGATCCTTCAGCATCGGGCCGGGGCGGGACAGGATTTTCCTGTCCTTTCCCGCCCAAAGGCCATATTGCGGCAGGTTCAAGACACCCATACTTTTCGAGCGTGACTACCATCGACATGACAGGCCTACCGGCGACACCGCTTCTCGACACGGTCGACATTCCCGAAGACCTGCGCAAGCTCGATCGCGCGCTTCTGCCGCAACTGGCGGATGAGCTGCGCGCTGAGATGATCTCAGCGGTTTCGGCAACAGGCGGGCACCTGGGCGCCGGGCTTGGTGTTGTCGAGCTTACCATTGCGATCCATTACGTGTTCAACACGCCCGAGGACCGCCTTGTCTGGGACGTCGGGCACCAGGCCTATCCGCACAAGATCATTACCGGCAGGCGCGATCGCATCCGCACACTGCGTCAGGCTGGCGGCCTTTCCGGTTTCACCAAGCGTTCGGAAAGCCCCTACGATCCCTTCGGGGCGGCGCACAGCTCGACCTCGATCTCGGCGGCGCTGGGCTTTGCCGTCGCCAACAAGCTGGCGGACAAGCCGGGGCGCGGCATCGCGGTGATCGGTGATGGCGCGATGAGCGCGGGCATGGCCTACGAAGCGATGAACAACGCGCGCCAGGCCGGCAACCGGCTGGTCGTGATCCTCAACGACAACGACATGTCGATTGCCCCGCCTGTCGGGGGACTGTCCGCCTATCTGGCGCGTATCGTCTCGTCCGAACCGTTCCTGCAGGTGCGTGGATTTGCCCGCAAGGTTTCGCGAAAGCTGCCTGAACCGCTGCACCGCGTCGCGCACAAGGCCGACGAATTCGCGCGCGGTATGGCGATGGGCGGCACCCTGTTCGAGGAGCTTGGCTTTTACTATGTCGGGCCGATCGACGGCCACAATCTAGACCAGCTGGTGCCGATCTTGGAAAACGTGCGCGACGCGCAGGAGGGGCCGTGCCTGGTCCATGTCGTCACGCGCAAGGGCAAGGGCTATGCGCCTGCCGAGGAAAGCGCTGACAAGTACCACGGTGTGCAGAAATTCGATGTCGTGACCGGCGTCCAGACCAAGGCCCCGCCGGGTCCGCCGCAATACCAGAACGTGTTCGGCGAGACGCTGGCAGACCTGGCTGATAACGATCCGCGCATCGTGGCGATTACCGCCGCGATGCCGAGCGGCACCGGCGTCGACAAGTTCGCAAAGCGGCATCCCGATCGCGCCTTCGATGTCGGCATCGCCGAACAGCACGCCGTGACTTTCGCAGCGGGGCTGGCCGCGCAAGGGATGCGGCCTTTCTGTGCGATCTATTCCACCTTCCTGCAGCGCGCCTACGATCAGGTCGTCCACGACGTGTGCATCCAGAACCTGCCTGTGCGTTTCGCGATAGACCGGGCGGGGCTGGTCGGTGCCGACGGTCAGACCCATGCGGGCAGCTTCGACATCGCCTATCTGGCGACCCTGCCCAACATGGTGGTGATGGCTGCTGCCGACGAAGCCGAACTGGTGCACATGACACACACTGCCGCCGAGTACGATACAGGGCCGATCGCCTTTCGCTATCCGCGCGGCAACGGGGTCGGCGTCGAAATGCCTGCCGAGCCGCAACTGCTGGAGATCGGCAAGGGCCGGATCGTGCGCGAAGGATCGAAGGTGGCGCTGCTCTCGCTCGGCACGCGACTTGCCGAGGCGCTCAAGGCTGCCGATGCGCTGGATTCAAAAGGTCTGTCGACCACCGTCGCCGACCTGCGCTTTGCCAAGCCGCTCGATACGGAGCTGATCCGCAAGCTGATGCTCACCCATGAGGTGGTCATCACCGTCGAGGAGGGCGCGATCGGCGGACTGGGTGCCCATGTCCTGACCCTGGCGAGCGACGAGGGGCTGACCGATGGCGGCTTGAAGATCAGGACGATGCGCCTGCCGGATCTGTTCCAGGATCACGACAGTCCCGACAAGCAGTATGAAGCGGCGGGGCTCAACGCGCCGCAGATCGTAGAAACGGTGCTGAAGGCGCTGCGGCACAACAGCGCGGGAGTGGCCGAGGTGAGGGCTTGATCTAGCCCATCCACCTGAACAGCCCAGCCGGTATTCCCGCAAGCCATCGATGTCCCCAGGTCGCCGCGAGCCACGCGGCAAGCGCTGCCAGCCAAAGGCCCAGGCCGATCTGCCCCAGTCCGGCGAGGCGCGGCCAGTAGCTCGTCCGTGCTTCCCACGCGACCCACGCTTCGCCCACCAGCGCGCGCTTTTTGACGTCCTGCAATCTCGCTCCGACCAGTGCTAGAAAGCCCATGGCGCCTGCCGTCACCACCGTGCGCGGGCTCGGCCAGACGAGGATGTGCGACAGCGCCCAAAGCGCGAAGGCCCACATCATCGGGTGGCGGGTGACGGCATAGACTCCTTGCGACTGCGCATTGGCTGCGACCTGCGTCCCGGTCTGCGGAAGTGCCGGATTTCCGCGCAGCGAGCCGAGCAATAGCGCCATGGCTACCACGGTCAGCACGCTTGCTGCACCCCACAGGGCGTCGTTGCTCTGCCATGCCATCCATGTCGATTGCGCCAGCGGGAAGAGGTGGACGATCCACGCCAGCAAGGCGAGGCTGATCAACGAATAGACACCGAGAAAGCCGCGCTCGCCCAGCATTCCCACCATTGGCTCGCGCAGCGGATGCGACATCGCCAGGTGTGTGGCCACGAACAGTAGGTTGGTGAAAACCAGGGATTCGAATTGCGACATGGCGATGTCCTTTCAGTCCCTCCTTGTTTGCTCAGGTGGTTCGCGTCTCTGGCAAGGAATCTGCAGCCTGAGGCACTTGCGGTTCCCTGTCCTCCAAAGTGTCGAGGTGCATCCAGCGTTTCACCACGGGGCTGACCAGCAGCACTGCCACGGCGACACCGATCGCGATCCAGCCGAACAGCTCGTAGATCTCCAGCAGCTTTTCCTTGCTCATCTCGCCGCCATGGCCACCGGTAGCTTCGCCGATCTTGCCGGCAACGAAATTGCCGACCGCAGACATGTAGAACCACGCGCCCATGATCAGCGAAGCGAGATGGCTGGGTGCGAGCCGGTTCATCGCCGACAGGCCCACCGGCGAGAGGCACAGTTCTGCCGTGGTTGCCAGGAGGTAATAAAAGAAGACGAGGAACACAGGCGTCATCGCGGCCACGCCATAAGCCTGCGCACCCCAAACCAGGACCAGGTTGGCAAGGCCCATCTGCGCCAGCGCGAGGCCGAACTTGGCGGGAGCCGATGGCTCTCTGCCGCGGCGGCCCAGCCACTGCCAAAGCCCGGCGAACAGCGGTGCGAGCAGGATGATGTAGATCGGGTTGATCGACTGGAAGATTGCCGCCGGGGTGCCGCCGCGATCGACGAACCGGTCGGTGAACAGGTTCATCGACCCGCCTGCCTGCTCGAACAGGCCCCAGAACAGTGGATTGAGCGCGATCAGGAACAGGATGGCGAACATGCGCTCGCGCGGCTCCTTCTCGAGCTTGAAGCTCTCGTAAAGCACATAGCCGAGCAGGGCGATGCCGGAGACCATCAGCAGGCTCTGGATTACATCCTGATACTGCACCAGCGCCCAAATGACGGCGACCGAGCCGAGGCCAATCGCGTAGAGCAGCCATTCCTTGGATCTTGCGATAGGCGCGGGAGCTTCGCCTGCGCCCTGCAACGCTGCCTTGCCAAGGACGAAGACCACGAGACCCGCGAGCATGCCGATACCGGCAAGGCCGAAGCCCCAGCCCCAGCCGATCGTCTGGCCGAGATAGCCGACCATGATCGTGCCGATCGCCGCGCCAAGGTTTATGCCCATGTAGAAGATCGTATAGGCCCCGTCGCGCCGCACGTCGGTAAGCTTGTAGAGCTGGCCGACCATGACCGAGATGTTCGCTTTCAGGAAACCCGAGCCGACGATGATGAAGGCCAGCGCCGCCCAGAACACGTTGATCGTCGGATCGCTCTGCCCCCCGACTCCCTCGACGGCCATCAGGCTGTGTCCCGCAGCCAGCAGCAGCCCGCCGAAAAGCACCGCCTTGCGCTGCCCGAGGTAGCGATCGGCAAGATATCCGCCGAGCACCGGAGTGATGTAGACCAGGCTGGTATAGGCGCCGTAGATCAGGTTCGATTTGCTGTCGCTGAATAACCAGTGCTGTGTCAGGTAGAAGATCAGCAGGGCGCGCATCCCATAGTAGGAAAAGCGCTCCCACATTTCGGCGAAGAACAGCATGTACAGGCCCTTGGGATGACCTGCGAATTCCGGCTCCTTCTGCACCGCGATCCGTGCGCCGACGGCTAGGAAAACCACCAGCACGAGCGTTGCGATTGCGGCGATCCAGTCACCCTCGTTCCATGCGCCCATTGGCTTCATCTGCGACCCCCTTCGAGCTCTTTTGCTTATTATGGTCCGCCTGCTTAGCCGGGTTGTCCTGCCAGCAAAAGAGGGTCAGCCGGAAGCTGTTTGGCTTTTTTGTTGCGAGTCAGCGGCCTTCATGCCAAGTTTTGCGCTTGTGGCGGCATTTGCGCTGCAAGATTTGGCAATCGAAGCGGGGGAGCATTGGCATGATCAGGTCCGAGCTGTTGCAGGCGCTTGCCAAGGAAAATCCCGGACTGCGTGCTGAAGAGATCGAGCGTGTGGTCGATACCTTCTTCGAGGAAATCGCCAGCAGTCTTGCTGAAGGAGGCCGTGTCGAGCTTCGCGGCTTCGGCGCTTTTTCCACCCGGCAGCGCGACGCCCGGAAAGGCCGGAACCCGCGTACGGGCGAGAGCGTGAGCGTGCCGCAGAAGAGCGTGCCCTATTTCAAGGCAGGCAAGGAAATGCGCGCGCGCCTCAATTCCTGAGCGCCTTACCGGTCCAAGGCTGGCTCTGCGGACGTGGCGGAATGGTAGACGCCGGGGACTTAAAATCCCCTGAGCTTTGCTCGTGCGGGTTCGAGTCCCGCCGTCCGTACCAGCGTGGTTCACCTGGTTGACGCGACATTCGCACATGCGAATTTCTCGCCGAACTTTTCGGTAAGCTAGTGCAAAAATGCCGCACTGGGCGCGCCAAATGACTTAGGCCACTTGCAAATGAGTTAAACTTTTGCTCACTAATGCTCGATCGTTCATACACTCGATCGTTCATACACTCGATCGTTCATACAAGAGCAATCTTACAGGAGAGGACGCCATGAGGAACACCGTCAGCAAGAATCCGTTCGCCAGCCGCAACGCGCGCATGGCAGCCATTCTGTGCGCGTCGGCACTGACCGCACCGTTTGCCGCGACACCGGCGCTTGCCCAGTCGGCTGACGACACCGC
>JAURNJ010000130.1 GCA_030830245.1 Novosphingobium sp.
AAGGGAATCGCCAATCCGGTCGCGACGATCCTGTCTGCCGCGATGCTGCTGCGCCACAGCTTCGGACGCGAGGACGATGCCCAGCGGATCGAGGCGGCGGTGGCTGCCACTCTGGAAGCCGGAATCAAGGGCGGAGACCTCGGTGGCAGCGCCGGTACGCGCGAGATCGGGGATGCGGTGCTGGCGCGGCTTTGACACGCTCAACATGGTAAATCCTTTGTTTACGCTTGGTCTGTATCGCCCGCGATATGGACCTGAGCAACCTGGATTTTACACCGGCAATCGACGTCGCGCTGCGGCCGCTCGAACTTGCCATAGTGCTGCCGACATTCAATGAGCGCGACAATCTTGCCTCGCTGATCGACAGGCTGCACGTGGCGCTGGCCGGGATTTCCTGGGAAGCGATCTTCGTCGACGATAATAGTCCGGACGGCACGTCCGACGAAGCGAGGATGCTGTCGCTGCGCGATCCCCAGGTCCGGGTTATCCAGCGTATCAACCGGCGCGGGCTGGCGTCCGCCGCGATCGAGGGCATGCTGTCGACGGCTGCGCCGGTTGTCGCGGTGATGGACGCCGATCACCAGCACGATCCCAACCTGCTGCCCGATATGCTCAAGGCCGTGACCAGTGGAGAATGCGATGTCGCCGTCGCTTCACGTTTTGCTGAAGGCTCCAGCACCGAGGCGTGGAACGCGCCGAGCCGCGAGAAGGCTTCGACCATCGCCAACGCCATTGCCCGCAAGGTCACAGGCGTGGAACTCAGCGATCCGATGAGTGGCTATTTCATGCTCAAGGCCGAAACGCTGCGGACGACTGCACCGCGCCTGTCCGGGGTCGGCTTCAAGATCCTGCTCGACATTCTGGCGACATCGGAGGCGAAATTGCGCGTCAAGGACTTCCCCATGGCCTTCGGCGCGCGCGTTTCGGGCGAAAGCAAGCTCGAGCGCACTGTCGTCTTCGAATTCCTGGTGGGGCTGTACGACAAGTGGCTGGGTCGCATCATCCCGACGCGCTTCGCGCTGTTCGGCACGATCGGGGCGATGGGCGTGGTCGTGCACATGGCGGTGCTCGCTGCCTTCCTCGCCGCGACTGGCGGGGCGATCCAGAGCCAGGCGGTCACCGCATTCGAGATCGGCCAGACACTTGCCGCCATTGTGGCGATGACGTTCAACTTCTTCCTCAACAATGCGCTCACCTATGCCGACAAGCGCCTGACCGGCAGTGCTGCACTGGCGCGGGGCTGGGCCAAGTTCGGCCTGACCTGCTCGGTCGGCCTGCTCGCCAATGTCGGCGTTGCCGCCGTGCTGGTGCGATTCGGTTTCCATGCCTATCCCGCCGCGCTCACCGGTATTGTTATCGGATCGGTGTGGAACTTCGCGCTCAGCTCGAAATTCGTCTGGGGCCGCTACGGCAACTGACCCGCTTGCGCGATGCCCGGCGCACTCGTAGAGGCGGAGCATGAAGAGAACGACCGGACAGGACCGCTCCAGGACCCGCAATTGGCGGCCCGCCACGCGCGCCGTGCGGGGCGGCACGTGGCGGTCGGAGCAGGGCGAGACCAGCGAGGCGCTGTTCCTCACCTCGGGCTATTGCTACGATGCGGCAGGTGTCGCCGCCGCGCGCTTTGCCGGCGAAGACGACGGCATGACCTACTCGCGCCTGCAGAACCCGACGGTGCAGATGCTGGAAGAACGCATCGCGCTGCTCGAAGGCGCGGAATCCTGCCGCACCCAGGCCTCGGGCATGGCGGCGATGACGACGGCATTACTGTGCCAGCTTTCCGCGGGCGACCACATGGTGTCGGCCCGCGCCGCGTTCGGATCGTGCCGCTGGATCGTCGACAATCTGCTGCCGCGCTTCGGTATCGAGACGACGATCGTCGATGCGCGTGACAATGCCGCTTGGGAAGCCGCCATCCAGCCCAACACCAAGGTCTTCTTCTTCGAGACGCCGGCCAATCCGACGATGGATATCGCCGATCTGGAATTCATCTGCGGGTTGGCGAAGTCGCACGGCATCACCAGCGTAGTAGACAACGCCTTCTGCACACCCGCGCTGCAGCGTCCGCTTGAATGGGGAGCCGATGTGGTCGCCTATTCGGCCACCAAGATGATGGACGGGCAGGGCCGAGTCATTGCAGGAGCGGTCGCGGGAAGTGCAGAGTTCATCAATGACGTCCTCTTGCCGTTCCAGCGCAACACCGGGCCCATCATCGCACCGTTCAATGCCTGGGTGGTGCTCAAGTCGCTGGAAACGCTTGACCTTCGCATCCGCCGGCAGAGCGCGAATGCGCTGAAGCTCGGCGAGTTCGTGCAGGACCGCGTGCCTGTGATCCTGCATCCCTGGCTCGACAGCCATCCGCAGCAGAATCTCGCGAAGAAGCAGATGGACGATTGCGGCCCGATCTTCTCGATGGTGCTCGAAGGTGGCCGCGCACAGGCCCATGCCGTGCTCGACGCTCTCGAACTGATCGACATTTCCAACAACATCGGGGATTCACGCTCGCTGATGTGCCACCCGGCCTCGACCACCCACCACAACATGGGGCCGGAAGGGCGCGAGGCGGCAGGCGTCTATGAAGGCATGCTGCGCATCAACGTCGGTCTGGAAGACCCGGACGACCTTATCGAAGACCTCGACAGGGCATTTGCCAGCGCGGGGTTGTAGCCACTCGCTTTGTCAACACGCGCGAAGGTTTGCGCTGTTGTCCTGTAGGTGATTCGCCGCTACGTTCCGATCATCATGGCGGAAACCTTCACCCTCAAACTGTTCCAGCATGCCGCGACCACGGAAGGGATCACGGTGAGGGTCGCCGTCAATTTCCTGCCCGAGCAGTCGCGCATCGATGCCGGCAAGTGGTTCTGGGTCTATCACATCAGGGTCGAGAACCATTCGGACCAGATGGTGCAGCTGATGACGCGCCACTGGCGGATCACCGACGGGAGGGGCAACGTCAATTTCGTCGATGGCGATGGCGTCGTCGGTGAGCAGCCGGTGCTCAAACCCGGCCAGTCGCATGACTACGTCTCCGGCTGCCCGCTGCCGAC
>JAURNJ010000131.1 GCA_030830245.1 Novosphingobium sp.
CCCCGCACGTGGTCGCGGCGGGCTCGGAAGAAGGCTGAGGGCGCAGCGGTGACTTCGCCGCGCATCGACATTCACGGCTGGTCGCTGCGTCACGACGAGGCAATGGCGCGCAAATGGCGCGAGCAGGGCTGGTGGTGCGACGAGACGGCTTGCGATGTGGCGCGGCGGCTCGCTTCAATTGAGCCTGACCGCACCCTGATCGTCGATGGCGAGGCGCGCCTGACTGTCGCGCAACTCGTGCAGCACGCGGACTTGCTGGCGCAGCAGTTTCTCTCGCGCGGGATCGGGCCGGGCAAGGTCGTCTCGTTCATGCTGCCGAACTGGCATGAGGCGGCGGTTATCTATCTCGCTGCCACCCTGGTGGGAGCAGTCGCCCATCCGGTCGTGCCGCAACTGCGCGACAACGAGGTCGACTTCATGTTGGCCGACAGCGGCAGCCGCATGATCTTGGTTCCGGCTCAGTTTCGCGGCTTCGACTATCGCGCGATGATGGACCGGGTGAACGCAGGGCGGGGCGCTCCGGTCGAGACTGTGGTGCTGCGCGGTGATCCGGGCAGGCATACGCCGTTTTCGGCGATGCTCGCGCCGGTCGCAGAGCCTCAGCCGCTGCCCAAAGTCGATCCCGACAGCGTGAAGATGCTGATGTACACCTCGGGCACCACGGGTCGCCCGAAGGGTGTGCTCCACAGCCACAATTCCCTTCACGCGCTGATCCGCCAGATTCAGCGAAACTGGCATGTCGCGGCGGGCGACAGCTTCTTCGTGCCGTCGCCGATCAGCCACATCGGCGGGTCGATCTATGCCTTCGAGATTCCGCTGCTGTGCGGCACTTCGGCGGTGCTTCAGGAGCAATGGGATCCGGCTGAGGCTGTTGCGATAATCGACCGGGAGCGCTGCACCCATATGGCGGGCGCGACTCCGTTTCTCGACGGGCTGCTTGGCGCAGCGCAGGCAGCGCAGAGCCGGTTGCCCAGCCTGAAGGTGTTTATTTGCGGCGGTGCCTCTGTGCCTCCCGCGCTCATCCGGCGGGGACGCGACTGGTTCGAAAGGGCCGGCGTCACGCGTGTCTATGGATCGACCGAGGTACCGGTCCTGACCGTGGGCGCGCTCGAACCGGGTGAGGAGGACATGGCAGCCGAGAGCGACGGGCGCATCGGAATTGCTGATGTGCGACTGGCACAGGGCGAGGTCACGGCGCGCGGCGCGCAGATGCTGCGCGGCTATTTGCGCGCGGAGGACGAGGCGGAGGCCTTCGCCCCCGATGGTTTCTTCCGGATGGGCGATCTCGCCCGCGAAGTGCCTGGCGGCTATCTCGTCGTCACCGGACGCGCGAAGGACATCATCATCCGCAATGGCGAGAACATCGCGCCCAAGGAAATCGAGGACCTGCTGCTCGATCATCCGGCAATTTCCGACATCGCAATTGTCGGACTCCCGGACCCGCGTACTGGCGAGCGAGCCTGTGCCGTCATCGTGCCATCAGGGCCTGAAAATCCCGATCCGGCGGCGCTTGCTGCCTTCCTTGGGGAGCGCGGGGTGGCGAAATTCAAGTGGCCCGAACAGGTCGAACTGCGCGGTGAATTGCCGCGCAACGCGGCGGGCAAGGTGCTCAAGCACGTGCTCCAGAAGGAGCTTTCAGGCGGATAGGCGTTCCAGCAGCGCCCGGCCTGACTGCTCTTCCCAATGATCGGCATCGCCGCCGAGCGCGCAGTTGAGGAACGCGCGCTTCAGGAACAGGTGGCAGGGATGTTCGAGCGTGAGGCCGATGCCGCCGTGAAGCTGGATCGCTTCCTCCGCCACCTGCTTGTAGACCCGGCACGCCTGTGCCTTGAGCGCGCCAGCGCGGGCCTGTGAGAGGGCGGGCGAAGCCGCCTCTTGCCAGAGCAGCGCATCGGCGAGGCTGATCGCCACGCGCATGTCGGCGCAGCGGTGCTTGAGCGCCTGGAACATCGCCAGCGGACGGTCGAACTGTCGCCGCGTGCCAAGGTAATCGATGGTCATGGCAAGGGCCGCCTCGGCACCACCCAGCGCATCGGCGGCGAGCGCAAGTAGCATCCGGGTGCGGACCGTTTGCCAAATATCGCGGGCCGCTTGTCCTTCGGCGAGCGTCAGGCCCGGCGCTCTGGGGCGCACATCGAAAAGACGGCGGGTTTCATCCCAGGCTTCGCGCGGACGCACTTCGCATTGCGCTATCGGAGCTATCGAAACCCGCCCGTCCTCGATGACCAGCACATGGCTCGCTCTGTCCGCATCGGGGACGGCTTCGAGCCATTCGCTGCCTACATTGCCAGCGAGCGATGCCGTCATGACCTCGCCGCCCATCGCGGCTTCGAGCAAGGCTTCGCTTTCCTGCGATGGCGCGGCCAATGTCAGAGCATCAATCGCCATCATCTGCGCGATCATGGGACCGGGCACGAGTGCACGCCCTAATGCATGGTGGATCACCGCGCGCGCCTCGCCGCCCTGGCCAAGCCCGCCGCGATCTTCCGGCACGCACATCGCCAGCCAGCCCATCTCGGCGATGACCTGCCAGCTTGCCGATCCATCGGGAGCGAGCACCTGCGGATCAAAGGCCTGTTCGGCCGCCGCAGCCAGTTCCGCTCGTGACAGGATCATTGCCGTGCCTCCGAGATCCAGTGCCTGGGTTCGCGCGCCATGCCTAGCATCCGCTCGGCGATGATGTTGCGTTGCACCTCGTCGCTGCCGCCTGCGATGGTCCAGGCGTAGGAGTTCATGAAATCCGCCATCCAGTTGCCCGAATTGAGATCACCGAAGGTGATAGGCTCGCGATATTGGCTGCCCATTCCGCCAAGTCGCAGGCCGAGATCGGCCCAGTCGCGCAGGCAGCGGGAATAGCCGAGCTTCACCAGCGCGGCGTCACCGAGGTTTTCGGTGTGGTCGATGCGCTTTTGCAGATATGCGTCGGCGAGCGCACAGACCGAGTCCACGCGCGCGCCCAGACGTCCGAAATCGCGCAACACGCCAGCATCGCTCTCACGCCCGCTGGTGCGGATCAGTTCGGCAAGGCGATCCATTGCGCCGCGCATGCGGTAGGACAGTTCCATCAGGGTGAGGCCGCGTTCCGATGCGAGAGTCGCCTGTGCCACCTGCCAGCCTGCGCCTTCCTCGCCGACTCGCTCGGACACTGGAATGCGCACCTCGTCGAGGAAGATCTCGGCGAACTCCTTGTCGCCCTGGATCTGGCGGATCGGGCGCGTGGTGACGCCCGCCGCCTTCATGTCCATCAGCAGGTAGGTCAGGCCCGCCTGCTTTACGCCGGAGCTGTCGGTGCGCACCAGCAGCAGGCAGCGGTCGGCATATTGCGCCATGGTTGACCAGATCTTCTGTCCGGACACGACATAGTGATCGCCATCGCGCACCGCGCGGGTGCGGATCGCGGCAAGGTCCGATCCTGCGCCGGGCTCGGAAAAGCCCTGGCACC
>JAURNJ010000132.1 GCA_030830245.1 Novosphingobium sp.
CGCCGCTGCTGATCGTGCTGGCAGCCTACGTCACCGATCCGGGCTATCGCGCCGAAGGGGTCGAGCGCTACCGTCAGGACATCAATCGCTATTTCGCGCAGGCGACGGCCACGCCCAGCTCCGCGCTTGCGCACCGGATCGGGGGCATCCTCTCCGACGACGATCCGCGCTTTACCGTGCAGGAGCCGGAGAAATACCGCGCTCTCACCTACAAGGCCCTGTCGGATGGCATCGCCGACCGGCTGAAAAACGGCGCGATCGAGATCGCCCTGGTCGGCGATATCGACGAAGCAGCCGCGATTTCCGCTGTCGCGCAGACATTCGGCGCATTGCCGCCACGCGAGCCGGCCTTCCGGACCTATGCCGAGCAGCCGCCACGTAGCTTCACCGCCAATCGCGAACCCCGCGTGCTGCGCCATACCGGTCCGGCGGACCAGGCACTGATCCGCTATTCATGGCCGACGCGCGACGATGCCGACCCGGTTGCCGCACTGACTCTCGAACTGCTTGAGCGGGTGGCGCGCATCGCCCTGACCGACGAACTGCGCGAGACGCTGGGCAAAGCCTATTCGCCCGGTGCATCGAGCCGCCTTTCGCGCCATTGGACGGGATACGGCACCTTCGATGTCACGGCCTCGGTCGCGATCACCGAGGTCAAGACGACCGAGCAGGCCATCGCCGAAACAATATCCCGCCTGCGCTCCGGTCCGATCGATACCGACCTGCTGCTGCGCGCGCGCCAGCCGATGGTCGAAGCGCTGCACAACGCGCTCAAGTCGAACGGCGGCTGGCTCGGGCTGGCCGATCGCGCGCAGGGTGAGCCGGAGCGGATCGAACGCTATCTCGAAGCCGAAAAGCGGCTGTCGGCCCTCACCCCGGCGGATGTCCTGGCGGCAGCCCAGCGCTGGCTGGATCCTGCGCAAGCGCTGGAGATACTCGTGCTGCCCGAAGGGGTTCAGGTGCCACAATAGGCGCTCAGGGCGCGTGATTGGGCCGGCTTTGCCGTCCCGTCTTGTCTGCCCATTCCTCGATGAGACCATCGTATAGCGGATGGTCGATCAACACATATTTCTCGGGAAAATCGAAATTGGCCGATTGCACCTGCCCGTGCTCCATGAGCTCGCGCATCATCTTGAGGTGGTTGGCCGCCGCCGTAACCCATCCGCCGGTCGCCATGTTGAAGCGAGCGCCGGGCACCGCAAAGCCCATGGTCGCGACCGGAATCCTGTCTCCGAAAGCCTTGAGCAAGGCAGGGACAGGCTCCGGGCTCGGCGGGAAAAATACCACGTCGGCCCCAGCCTCGGCATAGGCGTGGCCGCGCTTCACTGCTTCGTCGAAATTGCCGGTGCCGCCGCCGCCTGCCTCGCTCGGATAAAGCTCGTCGCAGCGTGCGATGATGACGAAATCCTGCCCCGAATCCTTCTGCGCGCGGCGCGCCGCGTCGATCCGCGCCTGCTGGTCGGCAATCGACCACAGCCCGTTGACGTGCTTCGAATGCTTGGGATTGCGCTCATCCTCGACATGAAAGCCGGCGATGCCCTGCTGGATATATCGCCGCGTGAAGTGGTAGGCATCGGCGACAGTTTCACCCAGCGTGTCCGCATCGGCGATCAAGGGAATCGAGACGCAATTGGCGATCCGGCTGGCCTGCTCGATCTGTTCGACCTGCGAATAGATGCCGTTGTCGGGCACGGCGTAGTGAAAGGCGGAGCAGGCATGGCCGCCCAGGTAGATCGCCGGGAAGCCGACATGCTCGCATATCCTTGCGGTGATCGCCGAATAGGTGTCGCCGCAGACGAAGTGTTCGCCCTTGTCGATCAGGGCACGCAGCTTTGCTCCCGGTGATGTCATGATCGTGTTCTCCTCTTCCCGTTTGCCATGAGCTAGCCCAGAGCTTCGAGCGCGCAAACCAGTTCGTCGAAATGATCGATCGCCGCGTCGGCGCCCAGCTGTGCCAGTGGCAGATCGTTGAAACCGAATCCCACCGCGACGCACGGCAGGTCCGCAGCCTTCGCGGCAAGCGTGTCATAGGTGGTGTCGCCGACATAGGCGGCGCGCCCACCGCCGCCCCGCGCGATCATTTCGTGAAGCTGATCGGGCGCGGGCTTCGCCTTGCCCGGCCCCAGCGTGTCGCCGCCGATCACCGTGTAGAAACGATGCGTCAGCCCAAGCTGATCGAGCACCAGACGTGCGAACCGTTCGAACTTGTTGGTCACCACCGCCAGCCGCACGCCGCGCTCCGCAAGGTCGTCAAGCATTGCCTCTCCGCCCGGAAACACCTGCGTGTGGACCGCAATGTTGGCTTCGTAATGGCCGAGCAATTCCCGGTAGAGCGCCTTGAACTCGTCCTCGGGCAGCGCCACGCCATCCTCGTCCAGCGCGCGTTCCAGCATCCGCTTCGCGCCGCCGCCGATGAGCGCGCGCATCGATCCCAATGGTCTGTTCGGTCGTCCGGCCAGGCTCAGCGCATGGTTCACTGCCGCGCCCAGGTCGCCATGCGTATCGAGCAGGGTGCCGTCGAGATCGAAACCGACAATGTCGAAGGGAAAATTTTGCATCGCCGCGCGCGATGCCTTGGCGTAATGGAAACCGCAACACTTTGGTGGCATGTCGGTTAACCATGGACAGTCAGGAAAACTCCCTCGCCGTTATCGTCCTTGCCGCGGGCAAGGGCACCCGCATGAAAAGCGACCTGCACAAGGTGCTGCACCCGATCGCGGGCCGCGCCATGATCGACCATCTGCTTGCCAGTGTTGCCGAGCTTGCGCCTGAGCGGCAGGTCGTTATTGCCGGGCACGGCAAGGAGCAGCTCGAAAAGGCGCTGGAAGGCCGCGCGGTCATTGCACTGCAGGAACCGCAGCGCGGCACGGCGCATGCGGTGCAACAGGCAGAGGAGGCGCTCTCCGGGTTTTCGGGCCAGGTGCTCATCCTCTATGGCGACGTGCCTTTCGTTACTGCCGCGACGATGCGCGCGATGCTCGCCCGGATGAGCGAGGCGGATGCTCCTGCCGTGGTCGTGCTCGGCTTCGAGCCGGAAGATGCACTGCAATACGGACGGATCCTTGCCCGCGACGGAGTCATCGAGAAGATGGTCGAGTTCAAGGATGCCAGCGAGGCCGAACACGCCACCCGTCTGTGCAACTCCGGCCTGATGGCGCTGCGCTCGGCAGACCTGTTCGCGCTGCTGGCCCGCGTCACCAACGACAATGCCCAAGGCGAATACTACCTGCCCGACGTGGTCAATATCGCGCGTGGCGACGGACGGACCTGCGCCGTCGTTACCTGCGAAAATGCCGATGAAGTGGCTGGCATCAACAGCCGGGCCGAGCTCGCCGCCGCCGAAGCGCAATGGCAGCAGGTGCGCCGCGAGGAAGCCATGGCCGATGGTGCGAGCCTGCGCGATCCAGGCTCGGTCTGGTTCTCGTGGGACACGAAGCTCGGACGCGATGTCACCATCGAGCCGAACGTCTTTTTCGGCCCCGGCGTTTCCGTGGCTGACAACGTGACCATCCGCGCGTTCAGCCATCTCGAAGGCGCGGAAGTGGGCGAGGGCTGCGAAGTGGGCCCCTTTGCCCGCCTGCGCCCCGGCGCGGTGATGAAGGCAAAGTCCAAGGTCGGCAATTTCGTCGAGATGAAAAAGACGGTCCTCGGCGAAGGGGCAAAGGCCAACCACCTGACCTATATGGGCGACGCCGATGTCGGCGCGGGCGCGAACATCGGGGCCGGCACGATCACCTGCAACTACGATGGCTATTTCAAATACCGCACAGAGATCGGCCCGCGCGCCTTCATCGGCTCAAACAGCTCGCTGATCGCCCCGGTGCGGATCGGGGCGGACGCCATCGTCGGCGCGGGCAGCGCCGTCTCGCGCGATGTGGCGGACGGGGAGCTGCGGCTGGTGCGCGCCGAACAGCTGGTCAAGCCCGGCTGGGCAGACCGCTTTCACGATGCGATGAAGAAGAAGAAAGCGGAGAAGAAGGGGTGATCGGCGCACGCCTCGCTTGACATGATATCATGATATGATATCAGTATATCATTATGACTCGCATCCTCGCCGATCTTCCTGATGACGACATAAAGCGGCTTGACCAGATCGCCGCCGAGCAGGGCAAGTCGCGCGCTGCAATATTGCGGGAGGCTGTCAGCGCTTACACGGCGAAGCCTGCTAGCAACAAGGATTGGCTCGACGCCGGCTTCGGCGCATGGATTCGTAACGGCACCCCTTACGATCCGCATGAATACGATCGCAAACGTCGCGCCGAGTGGACCCGGTATTGGGACGACAACTATGAGGAAGTTCGCGCGGAGTCTCCCGACATGTTCGACGAGGAAGACGATCGCCAGCGCCAGATCTACCTGGACATGCTGGCTGGTAAGTATCCCGAACCCAAGCGACCCAACGACCGGTGAGCGGTTTTGCCTTCGACGCCAACATCATCATTGATGCGCTGGCGGGCTATCCGCCTGCCAGAACGGAAATTGAGCGTGCTGTAGAACGTGCCTCACGTCCATGGATCAGCCGAATGGCATGGATCGAGGTCATGTCAAAAGGCAACGACATAGTTGTTCGCGACACGCTCACATTCCTGTCGCACTTCGGACTCGATGAAATCGATGCCGAAATCTCGCACCGGGCCGCAGCGCTGCGCCGCGAGCGTTCCGGGCTGAAATCGCCTGACGCCATCATTCTAGCCTCGGCGCAAATCCGCGGTCGCATCCTGATTACACGAAATACCAAGGATTTTCCGCCAAGGATGCCGGGCATCCGCGTCCCCTACACTCTCTAGCGAAAGAACCACGGCCATGTGCGGCATCATCGGTATCGTCGGCAAGGATCAAGTCTCGGACCGTCTGGTCGATGGGCTCAAGCGCATGGAATACCGCGGCTATGACAGCGCCGGGGTCTGCACTGTCTTTGAAGGCCAGCTGGTGCGCCGCCGCGCGCCCGGCAAGCTGATGAACCTCGTGCTCGAGCTTGAGCGGGCGTCCGCGCCCGGCACGACGGGCATCGCACACACCCGTTGGGCCACCCATGGCGCACCCACCGCCACCAATGCCCACCCGCATGCGACCGGCGAAGTCGCGCTGGTCCACAACGGCATCATCGAGAACTTCAAGGCGCTGCGCGATGCGATGACCGATCGC
>JAURNJ010000133.1 GCA_030830245.1 Novosphingobium sp.
CGACCTGCATGCGCATTGCGCCTGTCACCTCGACATGGTGGAGGGCCTCTGGCGGGATCGGTGCGGGCGTTTCGGGCGTGACCGTCACCTCCCGGTGCGGATCGTGGAAGACAAGGCGCACTTCGCCTTCCAGCACCCTCAGCAGGCCCCAGACCCCTGCCTTGGTCGAATGATCCTTGCGCAGCGCATCGGGCAGGCTCTCCTCGTCGAACACCGGCGTCGATTTGTAGGGCTCTGCCCCCACCGCCCTAGCCGATCTTCTCGAAGCTCTGAGATTTGGGCATCAACAGGAACAGCACGCTGCCCAGCACGATCGATCCTGCAATCGCATAGAGCAGCGGCTCGAAGCTGTCGTGGAGTTCCAGCGAGATGCTGACCCCTATCGCACCTGTCGCGGAGGCGAGGAACGAGCAGGTCATCAAGAGGCCCAGCGTGGTGTTGTAGATGCGCACCTGGAAATACCTCGCGACAAGGAACGGGATGATGTCGGCTTCCGCACCCACCGACAGGCCGACGACGAACATCGAGATGCCGATGACCCACAGGGTGTCGAGATCGGTCGCAAGGAAGAAGAAGCCGAACGCCGGGATGAACATCGAAATGAAAGTCACGATCGGTGTCGGAAACCGGTCCAGCGCAAGTCCACAGGCGATTCGGCCGACGAAGGTTCCGGCAGCATAGACCGAGGCAATCCAGGCGGCGGTCTGCGTCGTCAGCCCCTGGTCGATCAGCATCAGGTTCATCTGCGAGGAATGGAGCTGCGTCTGCAGCAGGCACAGGAAGAAGGCGACGAGGATCAGCCAGAACAGCCAGCTTTTCAGGATGATGCGGTAATCGCCGCGCCGGGTGCCGTCCAGCATGCCTTCCACCGCGATATCGGCCCTGGGTATCTTCGCCCTGTCCGGCGGCAGCATGAGGATCGCGATCAGGCCGCTCACGGTGCTGAAGGCGCCGAGAACGAGGTAGGACTTGCTCCAGCCAATCTCGACTATCATCGAGTTGAGCGCCGGCAGCACCGGAAAGGCGATCACCGCGGGCGCGCAGTTGACGATGGTGAGCGCCAGCCCGCGCGCCCGGCCGAAATTTTCCGCGACAACACGCGTGTAGACAAGCGTCCCAGTCATGCTGCCGACGATCAGCAGGGCGGTGAACACCGCCAGATACATCGCGAAACTGCCGTTCATCATCGAGTAGGCGAAGAACGCCGGCATCACCAGCAAAGTGCCAGTCAGCGCCACCTTCTTGACGCCGACCTTGTCGGTAATGCGGCCGATCACAGGCAGCGTCGGCAGCATCGCGATCATTGCGAGGCCACCCAGCGCGAATTGCGAGCGCGACCAGCCGAACGCCTCGATCAGATGCGGCGCGAAGATGCTGTTGGTATAGGCGAACAGCGGCAGGCTGACCCCGACGCCAAGGCTGGCAGCCGCCAGCGGACGCATGTTCTGGCGCAGTTCGCCCAAATAGCTCACGCGGCTCTCCCGATCGCCTCAGCCGCATGGCTGGCCTTGTCGCCGGTCCTTCTCTGACAAGTTTCCGGCTTTGTCGAGCAGAACCATGGGCCGTGGACAGGCAGGCCGTTTCGGGCAATGCTCGGAACCATGGACCAAGACCACATCCTTACAGCCGAGCGCGACGGCGTTCTGACGCTGACGCTCAACCGCCCGGACAAGATGAACGCCATCACGCCGCAGATGCACATCGCGCTGCACGAGGCGTTCGACCGCTTTGCTGCGGACAAAAGCCTGCATGTCTGCGTCGTCACCGGCGCAGGCGAGCGCGCCTTCTGCGCTGGCAGCGACCTCGTCACCTTCGGCGACAGCAAGAATGCGCCCTATCCGCCAAGCGGTTACGGCGGCATCGCCGAACGCTTCGACTTGAACAAGCCCGTGATCGCGGCGGTGAACGGGGTGTGCCTGGGCGGCGGCTTCGAGATCGCGCTCGCCTGCGACATCGTCGTGGCATCAGAAACCGCCGTGTTCGGCCTGCCAGAGCCCAAGGTCGGCCTGATCGCGATCGGCGCCGGCATCCACCGGCTGGTGCGCCAGATCGGCATGAAGCAGGCGATGGACGCGCTGCTGACGGCACGCAATATCCCTGCGGAGGAAGGCCATCGCCTGGGCTTTGTCAGCCGGCTCGTTGCGCCGCACGACCTGGAGGCGGCGGTCGAGGAAATCTGCGCCAAGATCATCGCCAATGCCCCGCTGGCGGTGCGCCTCACCAAGGAACTGGCGCATTGGGGGCTAGACCAGCCGACTCTCGCCGATGCGCTGGCCGGTCAGGTGGAACAGCCCTCGTTCAAGCATTGGCTGGCAGCGGAAGACACGCGCGAGGGCCCGCGTGCCTTTGCCGAAAAACGCAAGCCGGAATGGAAGGGGCGTTAGGACGACGGTTGGGATTTGTGGATCACCAGCCACATCCCCGTCCGTCCTGAGCCTGTCGAAGGACTGCTTTTTCTTCTGACACTGCGCTGAAAGGAAGGGCAGCCCGTCGACAAGCTCAGGGCAAACGGCCTGGGGCCGGACAAGGCGACCGCCAGATCACGCCTTGCCGTTGGACATGGCGATGATGTGCTTCCATTCCTCTGGCGTGATCACGGCTACCGAAAGCCGGGACAGCTTGACCAGTTCGATTTCCGCCAGCGCAGGGTCAGCCTTGATCTGCTTGAGCGTAACCGGTGTCTTGAGCTTCCTGACGGGCTTGATCTTCACCGCCGCCCATTTCCCCTCCGGATCGCTCGGATCAGCGATTCCGGCGACGCTGATCCTGGCGATACCGACGATCTCCAGCCCCTTGTTGGAGTGATAGAAGAACGCCTCGTCCCCGACCTCCATCGCGCGCAGGTTGTTGGCTGCGCGATGATTGCGCACCCCGTCCCAGGTGCCTTCCTCCTCGGCGACAAGGTCGTCCCAGCTGTAGGCATCCGGCTCGGATTTCATCAACCAGTAGCGCTTCTTCTTGCTCATCGGCTATCCCTCACGATTGAAACCTGCCCGCCCTTAACCCGAGACGTGGAAGTTCGCCAAGATGCCCTCGCCTGCAATGCCCATCATCAGCCTGCAAGCCGCCGAACAATCCGTCACCGGGCAGCTTGGCGAAAGC
>JAURNJ010000134.1 GCA_030830245.1 Novosphingobium sp.
CACCGCATTCGAATTCGCGGCCAATTCGCTCGAATGGCGTCAGCATCTGGCTGGCTGGGTCGGGCTGGACCAGTTCGATGAACGCAACGAGGTGGGTCGGGCATTCCTCGACCGGTTCGAAGCGAAGTACGGCCGCCGCCCCGCGTTCTACTGGCCATGCCTGTCCTACGATGTAGGCCGCATGATCCTGACCGCCGTGGCGACCGCTCGGCCACTTACCGGCAAGGGGGTGAAGGCTGCGCTCGAAAAGATCAAGATGATGCCAGCGGCCACCGGCGCGCCCGGAACGCGGCTGCGCTTTGGCCGGTTCATCCGCCACGGCTGGGTCGGGAGCGAATTTCTCGTCGCGCGCCGGGTGCTCGACGATGCAAGCGGCATCGTCATGCATGGCACGATCAACGGACTGGTGGGCGAATACCGCGCAGCCGATCACGAGCAGGCCATGGGGATGTACGACTGACACGCCTGCCCGTGGCGTGCGTGCAACCCAGATCCCGTTAGACTTTTCCATCCGCTGCTGCTGTGGAATGAGGCCGCGATCACGTAACCGCGTGACCATCTGGATGGAGTGACGGGATTGAGCACGGATCAGGGCAAGGTCGCAATCATCACCGGCGGCGCGTCGGGGCTGGGTGCGGCGTCGGCGGTCCGGCTGGCCGAACGCGGGGTCAACGTGGTCCTCGCCGACCGCAAGGATCCCGGCGAAGCTGCCGAGGTGGTCGAAGCGTGCCGCAGCAAGGGTGTCGAGGCCATCGCGGTGCAGGCAGATGTCTCACGCGACGAGGACTGCACTCGCGTCGCTCAGGCCGCGATCGAACGTTTCGGGCGCATCGACATTCTGGTGAACTGTGCGGCAACAACCCGCTTTGCCGCGCACGACGACCTGCACGCGCTTGATGCGCAGGATTTTCTCGATGTCTATGCGGTCAATCTGGTTGGCCCGTACCAGATGATCCGCGCCTGCGCGCCTGCCATGAAGGTGCAGGGGCGCGGCGCGATCGTCAACATTTCCTCCACGGCGGGCGTGCTCGGCATCGGCTCGTCGGTGGCCTATGCCGCCTCGAAGGGCGCGCTGCTGACCATGACCAAGCTTCTGGCCCGCGCGCTTGCACCCGAGATCCGGATCAACGCGGTCTGCCCCGGCTTCATGGACACGCCTTGGCTTTCAGAACATTTCGCGCCCGATCGCTACGCGGCCCTGCTCGAAAGCGCGAAGACATCCCGGCCCATCAAGGAAGCCGGAACGGCGGACTATGTCGCGGATGCGGTGGTGTTTCTAGCTCTCGAAGGATCGCGCTACATCACCGGCGAGACGATCATGTCGGATGGTGGCCATCACCTCGGATTGGGCGGGTAAGGCCGGCAAGCTCGGTCAGATCTCCCGACCCTCGAAGCCCCGGATCACGATGTCCTCGATCACCGTGTTGCGCGGCGCGGTGACGGCATGGACGATGGCGCCGGCAATGTCCGCCGGAGTCGAGCCGGGGAAGACGAACGCCTTCTCCAGCCCGGCGCGTTGCAGCCCTGCCATGTATTTCGCCGCGCCTTCGGGATCGGCGGTGTCGAGCGTGGAATTGGCGACAACGCCAACCTGCACGGTAAGAACGCGGATGTTTTCGGTGCGAAATTCGTTGCGCAAACCCTGCGCGAACACGTCGAGGCCGCCCTTGGCAGCCGAATAGACGATCATCGTCGGTTGCGGTGTCAGCACCGATTGGGTCGAGATGTTGACGATGTCGCCGCCGCCCACCTTGCGCATCTCGATCACGGCCTGTCGCGAACAGAACATCGGCGCAATAAGGCTTTGCGTGACGACATCGACGATCTGCTCGTCGCGCGCCTCTGTCAGGTCGAAAGCGGCATAGCTGGCGGCGTTGTTGACGAGCACGTCGAGCCGCCCGAAGGCCTCGACAACCTCGCCAAACGCGCGGCGAACCTGGTCGGGATCGGTGAGGTCGCAGACCACACTCAGGCATTCACCGGCACAGAACTTGGCCGTGTCCTCCAGCTTTGACAGAGTGCGGCCCAGTATCGCGACGCGATAACCTGCCTCGCTCAGCGCAATGGCTATGCCGCGCCCGAGGCCCTGTCCGCCGCCGGTTACTATGGCGACCTTGCCCGCCGTGCTCATGCGGTCATCTTCTCGCGCTGTTGTTCGGACTGCCGGAAGTGGGGCATCACCTCGCTCGCGAAGGTTTCAAGCGCTTCGCAGATTTCCTCGTGCTCTGCGCCGCCCTGCGCAATCTCCATCATCATATAATCGAGGCCGTAGCTTTCCTGGTAGCCGGAAATGCGCTCGATCAGCGCCTCCGGACTGCCCAGCAGCAGCTGGCCATTGGCGTTGAGATCGAGCGCATCGACCGTGCTGTAATAGGGGTAGATCGGGTTGGACGCGGTTGCCCCACTCAGTTCCGCAAAGAAGCGGTAATAGTTGTTGGCGAATACCCGCCCCTTGGCGATCGCGGTTTCGTGGTCGCGATGGCAGAACATCTGCGTGATCGCCATGACCTCGCGTTGGGCCCGGTCGTGCCCCGCCTTGGCAAGGGCTTCTTCGTAGGCGGCAATGCCGTTTACGAGCATGCTGATATCCGGCAGGAACAAGGCGGTGCCAAGGTGGAAGCCCTTTTCACCGGCCCAGACAAAGCTCTCCATGGAGCCGCCTGCCGATGCGTAAATGGCCGGGAATGGCTTCTGGATCGGCTTGGGGAAGCACTGGTAATCGTTGATCTGGAAATGCTTGCCGGGAAAATCGGTCTTGCCTTCGGCAGTCCAGACCTGGATCAGGAAATCCATGATCTCGTGGTAGCGCGAGTGGCTTTCCGCCATCGGCACTTCCATCCAGTTGTATTCGTGGGGGACGTAGCCACGCCCGATGCCGTATTCGAGGCGTCCGTTCGACAGGACATCGACCAGGGCGAATTCCTCGGCAAGCAGGATCGGGTTGTGCAAGGGCAGCAAGGAAACCCCGGTGCCGATCCTGATGTTCTCGGTCTTCACTGCCGCCGCCGCCGCCATGACCGCCGGATTGCCGAAAGAATAGCGCCCGGTATGATGCTCCGAATACCACACTGCATCGAAGCCGAGCCGATCAAGCAGCATCGACTGCTCTAGGATCAGGTCCATGTAGCGTTTCTCGCTGCGGTGAACCTCGGGCCGATATTCGAGGTTGTAGGTGATGCCGAAGCGCATGCCGCTCTCCTGTCCCGACTCTTTTAAGTAGTGATCACTATATAGTTGCCACAAGCGATGGTCAATCGCGAGTTGGTGCGATACCGCCTGTGGCAAGACATGGGAATGGAGCCGAAATGTCGTATGCCGGGCTGAACGGGAAAGTGGCGCTGGTGACCGGCGCGGCGAGGGGAATCGGCGCTGCGACATGCCGCAGGCTGACTGAGGAAGGCTGCAAGGTGGTGGCGGTCGATGTCCTCGTTGATGAACTGGCGCAGACGTGCGCGGCGATGCCGGGAGAGGTTGCGCCAATTGTCGCCGATGTTGCGCGCGAAGAGGATTGCGATCGTATGGTCGCCGATGCCGTGGCCAGGTTCGGTGCGCTCGACCTGTTCGTCAACAATGCAGGCGTCATCGGTCCGCGGCTACCGATCACCGAAATGCCGGTGGAGGAGTTCGACCGCGTTCATGCGGTCAACATCCGCGGCGCATTCATGGCGCTACGCGCCGCCTTGCGGCAAATGCAGGCGCAGGGAAGGGGTGGCGCCGTGGTCAACGTCGCCTCCGTCGGCGGGCTCAGCGCCCAGCCTTTCAGCTGTGCTTATGGCTCCTCGAAGCGGGCGATCATTGGCCTGTCTGGCACTGCAGCCCAGGAGAACGGACAGCACGGCATCCGCGTTAATGCGGTGTGTCCGGGCGCGGTCGATACGCCGATGCTGGCTCCGGCAATGAGCCGGGCTGGCGATGCCGGTCAGGCCTTCAAGGGGGTGCCGATCGCGCGCGCCGCCGATCCTTCCGAAATCGCGGCCTTCATCGCCTATCTGTTGAGCGACGAGGCAAGCTTCCAGACTGGCGGGGTCTATCCCGTGGATGGCGGCCGCACGATATAGGAGGCCGCCTTAGGCTGCCGGGGCGGTCTCCTTGCGCAGTTCCAGCGCGCCCCAATCCGGATTGGCGAACATCTTCTGCAATTGCGGCCCATACCATGGCGCATTCACCTGCACCCGAGCATGGTCGTTGTTGACGTAGTAGTTCTTCTCCACCCCACCTTCGCTGGTCATCATGACGAGGTTCTGCGCTTCCCTGTCCAGTTCGGCGTTGAAGGCCTCATATCCCTTGCGCGTCACTTCGATGCTGGAGGCTCCCTCGCGCAGCAACTTCATCAGGCAGCGCCCGATGAAGGCGGACCAGATGGTGAACCATGTCGATTGCGCCGGGCCGCTCGAAACCGGCTGCGAATTCGGGCCGTACAGCATGAAAAGGTTGGGGAAACCGGGAACCATCTGGCCGAGGTAGGCGCGCGGCCCGTCGCCCGCCTCCCAGAACTGGTGCACTTCCGTGCCGCCTCGCCCGTAAACCTGCGCTGGCCAAAGGTACTTGATCACGTCAAAGCCGGTGGCCGTGACGATGACGTCCAGCGGGTGCTCGGTGCCATCGGCGGTAACGATACCCTTCGCGGAGAACCGCTCGATAGGTTCAGTCACCAGGTCGCAGTCGTCGCGGGTGAGCGCGCGATACCAGCCGTTGTCGACCACCGGACGGCGTGACATCGGCGCATAGTCCGGCAGCACGCGCTCGATAAGCGACCTGTCGCCACCGGTTTCGTGTTCGATGTAGGCCTTGAGTTCGTCTCGCATCGCGTCGCTGACCGGATTGACCTTGCCGCCCTTGGCCTGCCACTCGGGATCGACGCAGACCAGCGAATGGGTATCGAACAGAGGCGCACCCGCCATGTAGCGCGCCCAGTTCCAGAAGCCGGGGAAATTGTCCATGAGCCAGTGGACCTCTGGCTCCATAGCCTGGCCGTACTTGTCGCGGGGCGAAATCCATTGCGGCGTGCGCTGGAAGACGCTGGTATGAGCGGCCTGCTGCGCGATCGCGGACACCATCTGGATGCCGGTCGAGCCGTTGCCGATCACGGCAACGCGTTTGCCTTCCAGTGAAAGGTCGGCGGGCCAGCGCGCCGGGTGAACGATTTCGCCCTCGAACTCGTCGCGTCCGGGAAAGTCCACGACCTTGGGATTGGCGAAAAGCCCCATCGCGGTGACGAGCGCGTTCGCTTCCATGCGCTCCGTGCCTCCGGGAGTCTCGACATCGAGCAACCATTTGCTGCGCGCTTCGTCGAAGCTGGCCTGCTTGAGCGCATGGTTGAAGCGGGTGTTGGCAAGCACACCGTATTTGCGAGAAACGTGGCTGATGTAGGCGCGCACTTCCTCGCCGCGCCCGAAATACTGTTGCCAGCGCCATTCCTTCTCGAAGCTGAGCTCATAGGTCAGCGAGATCGTGTCGACGCGAATGTCGGGATAGCGGTTGATGTTCCAGGTTCCGCCCGGCTCGTCGCCCTTCTCGATGATGGTGTAAGGCACGCCAAGCAGCTGGCACTGCACCGCCATGACCACGCCGGAAAAGCCGCTGCCGACGATGATGACATTGAAATCCTCGGGGATTTCGGGCCTTTCGCCTTCCCATTGAGCGAAGAAGGGGAAATCCTTGAAGGCAAGCTGCTCCCTGCGCGCCTCGAATTCGAGATCGCCCATCTCCTCGCCGGTTGCCATGTTCATCAGGCGGCGAAGTTCAGCTTCGTCGGGTTCGGGAAGCTGTGCGGTGCTGGCATTGGCTTCAAGCCAGTCGACCGCCTTCGCGATCAGGGCTTCGCGCTGCTCCGGGCTGAGCTTGG